>RFUP01000640.1 GCA_009922885.1 Paracoccaceae bacterium | reverse complement strand
ATTCAGGATCACACCGGGGCAGGCTGCGCGCACCGCATCGGCAATCTCAACTGCCACCAGAGGATCCCAGCACATCAAATGGCCCTTGCTTGGGCCTTGCTGGCGGAAGTGCATATGGATCACCGAAGCGCCCGCATCATAGGCCTCACGCGCGGATCGCGCCATTTCTTCGGGCGTCACTGGAACCGGATGGTGCCGTGGATCCGTCAACACGCCAGTCACTGCGCAAGTGATAACGACCTTTTCCATCGCACCCCTCCCAAGGTTCTCTTGCACTTAACCTAGCCTTACGTCAGTCTACCAAGCAAGTGCTTGGTTTTTACGAGCCGTAACGTCACTCGAACCACTCATTGCAGAAAACCCATGCCCGAACGCCCGAAAAAGCCCAGCAAAGCCAAGGCCCGCATCCTTGATGCCGCCGCGAGTCTTTTCCACCAGAAGGGCTTCGCCGCCGCCACAGTGCGCGATCTGGCCGATGCGGTGGGCATCCTGTCGGGCAGCCTCTTCCATCACTTTCCCAACAAAGGCGAAATCCTCTTCGCGGTGATGGAAAACGTGATCATCGAAATGGATGCTTCCCTTGAAAATGCCCTTGCCGCGGCCATCGATACAAAAGCCAGCCTCCGCGCCTTGATCCGCAACGAGCTTGAGTTCATCCACGGCCCGCATGGTGCAGCAACGGCGGTTCTGGTCTATGAATGGAACACGCTCTCACCCGAGAACCAAAGTCGACTGCTGCAACGCCGCCGCGCCTATTTCGCGCGCTGGCACACCGTTTTGGCACGGGCAAAAGCCGAAGGCCTTGTGAGCCAAGATCCCGCCCTCCTGCGCCAACTCCTCCACGGTGCGATCGTCTGGAGCGTGAACTGGTATGATCCGGCAGGGGCGCTTTCGCTGACTGAGCTGGAAGCCTCCGTCCTCGCTCTGGCTTGTCCAAGCCAATCCTGAGCCTCGGCTGCAAAGCCCCTTCAAAATCTCCAAAGCGCATTGGGATTTACGGGCGCGCTTACGTATAGAGTATTTTCTAAACAATTGAAAAAATTACAATAAATATGAAGTCTTCCCCTTGTCTGCGGGGTAAACTTTTCGTCCGAACAGCCGTTCAAACACAGTGGAAGAAAGCAAGTCTCGACTGCTTTCACATCAAGGAGCTGGGTTTGTGTCGACTGAAATTCATCTTTCCGAAGCTGTCGTTCACCCGGATAGCAAATCGTTGGCCGCTGAATTGAGCATGGCAATTGCCTCGGGTGCCTGTCGCGTCAATGCCTCGGCCCTGAACAGGATCGAGCTCGGCCCTCTGCAAGTATTGCTCTCCGCCGCCCGAACCGCCCGTGCCTCGGGCGCAAAGTTCCACTTCAGTGAACCCGGCCCCGAAAGCGA
>RFUP01000639.1 GCA_009922885.1 Paracoccaceae bacterium | reverse complement strand
GGTACAGACGGTACTTCAGGTACAGACGGTACTTCAGGTACAGACGGTACTTCAGGTACAGACGGTACTTCAGGTTCTTCGGGTACTTCAGGTTCATCTGGTTCATCTGGTTCATCTGGTTCATCAGGCACATCTGGAACATCAGGTACTTCAGGTACATCTGGAACTTCAGGTACTTCGGGTTCATCGGGTTACGATGGTGCAAAATCAGGTTGTTACGGCGATCCAAACGGTGACGTAACAGGTTCATTCCTAGGTCAACTATACTTTGACTGCGATGGTGGTATTTGGGAATGGTCAGGCTATGGTCCTGGTAACCCAGCACCTTGTGATGAAGGTATGGACGTTGTGTTCTTGGTTGACTACACTGGCTCTATGGGCGGTGCGATCGACAACGTTAAGAGCTCTATTGCAGCCATTGCATCAACGATCGAGACTGAATCTAACAACAACTACAGACTATCTCTTGTAACATTTGACGAGTACGGAGTTAACGGTACACCAACATACGGTGCAACTGCAACTTACAACGCTCTTCCTTCTACACAGAGATACATTCTAAATAACTATACAGCTAGCAGATCTTCACACATCACTGCTCTAGAGACTTTTGGTGCTGTTAACAACATCGCTTCGTTCACTACACAGTTGAACAAGTTGAACACAGTTGACTTCCCTCTAGGCAATGGTCAAGGTACTCCTGAGCCAGCTGGCATTGCTCTTGATAGAATCATCAATGCCGGTATGGTTGGTGGCTTCAGAGAAGGTGTTGCTAAGTATATCGTTCTAATCACAGACGCACCTGACGGTGGTAGTGATGACATTTACAACCAAGTTGACATCGATTATGCTGATGTTCTTAAAGTAGATGCATACAATGCTAACACACAGGTGTTGTTGATGACAACTTATTCAACTTCATCACTTGATACTATCGCTACATATTCTGGTGGTATTGTGACAAATTCACATGCTCCAGGTGCGGTACAAACAGTGATTGAAAACACATGTACAGCCAACGAAGGTTCTACCCCGGGCGGAGGTGCATGGACATTTAAAGGATACATTTCTGGTGAAGCTGGTCTTCCTGGTTCTTCAGGTACTTCTGGTACAGACGGTACTTCAGGTTCTTCAGGCACTTCAGGTACTTCTGGTACTTCAGGCACATCAGGTACTTCAGGCACATCAGGTTCTTCAGGTTCATCTGGTTCTTCAGGTTCATCTGGTACTGATGGTACTTCAGGTACTGATGGTACTTCTGGTTATTCAGGTACTTCAGGTGTAGACGGTACTGGTGGTTCTTCAGGTTCATCTGGTACATCTGGTACATCAGGCACTTCAGGTACATCTGGTACTTCAGGTTCATCTGGTTCTTCAGGT
>RFUP01000638.1 GCA_009922885.1 Paracoccaceae bacterium | reverse complement strand
ACGGGCGACCGAGCCGCCATCGCGGGAGGACAGACCTACTCAACAAAGCGGGAAGCCAAGGCGGCTCTCGCCAAACACCTCGCCTAAAGAAAGGACAGCAATGAGTAACAAGGAAATCCGCGAACTGGAGACGAACATCCAATTCGTCCAAGACGCAATCACGAACCAGATCAACTCTCTCCGAGAGGAACTGGCGGCTCGCCCCGAGAAGGCGGCAAGGCTGAGCGTCTGGGCACAGGAAGTCAGCAGGCAGGCGACGGAACTGGTGCAGTTCGCGGCTTGGGTCGACGGTCTCCGACAGGCACTCTTCGTCCTCGAAATCGCAGAAAACAACAAGGAGGCAGCGTGAGCAAGGTGAAGGTCAGGGTGCAGTTCACCGTGGAGGTCGACCCCGATGCGTGGATCGATAACTACGGGATCGACCCGCGGGAGGTGAACGCCGACGTCAAGGCTTACGCCGAGGCAACGGTCCGCGACCAGTTGGAGCGCGTCGGGGTGCTCGCCGCATAACTTGACTACGGTCAATCGATTCGTTACAATCTAGGTGGAGGGAAGGAGACCCTCCCAGAAAGGAGCCACAATGGCAGCAACAGCAGTCAAGACCCACCAAGCGGTGTGGGCGGAGGCAAAGGCGGCGGGCGATCAGGCGGTCGCCGCGCTACTGGAGACCCAGTGGTACAAGGAGAGCGAGTGGGGCGGCGCCTGCGGCTTCGCATGGGTTGAGATTCAGCCCGCCACCTCCACCTTCGTCAAGTACCTGAAGAGCGCGGGCATCGGACGCAAGGGATACCCGAAGGGCTGGGCGATCTGGGCACATCCCGCAGTCCCGCCCAAGAAGGCTCAGGACGTCGGACTCAAGGAAGCATGGGCGCGAGCGGTCGCCGCGAAACTCCGCGAGCACGGCATCGAAGCCTACGCAGCAAGCCGACTGGACTAAGGAGGTGAAAATGGAACGGTACACACTGACCGCCAAGTTTGACGGCAAGACCGAAAGCATCACGCTTCGCGCCAAGGATGACGGGGACGCGATGCTCGAAAGCATCCTGCTGATTCTCGCCAAGGCTCATGGCTACACGCAGCCGTGGGCATCGGGTGAGATCATCCTCACCAACGAGGCGGGCGAGATCGTGCAGACGATGGCGGAGAAGTAGCAATTCAATCTGATACACCCACCAACTACACTGGCATTGCCAACGGAGAGGAGACCACATGGCAACCATCAAGAAATTGAGAGAGGAGGCGGAGGCGCTGGGCATGTCACTCAGCGAGTACGTCTCAGAAATTGACCGAGGCGGCAAACCCGACAAGCCATACAAACTGACGCTGCTGTTTGACCGAATGGATCAGATGATCGAATTCGTAAGAAACAACTTCTCAGCC
>RFUP01000637.1 GCA_009922885.1 Paracoccaceae bacterium | reverse complement strand
TGGGCACGCAGCACTGCTCCCGGGATGAACTGGACGAAATCGCGGAGGGCATCGAGTCGGGCAGGCTCATCGGTCTGCCGGTCTACGCATACGTTCACGGACAGGCGACGATCAGAACGTCGCCGTTCTCGTGCCCGTGGGACTCTGGACAGTCCGGCTTCGTCTACTGCCGGGCATCGGATGCCGAGGATGAATGGGCGGGCGACCCGCATTTCCGTGCCAACGCACTGCGCGTGCTGGCCGGGGAGGTGAAGACGTTCGACCAGTATCTGCGTGGCGACGTTTACGGCTACGTTGTCACCGATCCGGACGGCAACGAAGTCGATTCGTGCTGGGGCATCTACGGTATCGAGGATGCCGAGCAGGAAGCACGGTCAGCACTGGACTTTGCGGCTCGCGCCGCAGCTTAAGGGAGGCACGCATGAAATTCAGTTGCAACGATCTACCATGTCTGGGCGTCACGTGGACATACTTTCCCACGCAGAAGGAGGCGATCGCCTTCGCCCGCTGGGCCGAGAAAGAGACCGCGCGGGACGAGTATCCGTGCGAAGCATTCGTCGATTACCGGCCCGACGAAGAACGGTGGGAAGTCAAAGTCAGAAACTGGTAAGGGAGGCGACATGGTTCTTAGCGACACGTGCCTGCTCTGCACTTTGCCGAGCGGCAACAAAGCAGTCTATGCGGTGCAGCCGCAGCATCTCAACCTGCAGCACTGGGGTGCGACTCTCAATGCCGTGGCCATCGAGCGCGGCAAGCAGGTTGCCCACGAGAAGGGCGGCCAGTGGTTTAAGCCGGGAGGCTGGGAGGAAATAACAGACTTGCGGACGATAGCGCTGCTTGAGCGCTGTCCGGACGCGTAGTGCGTAGCGGGGAGGGTTCGCCCTCTCCAGTGCGCATTGCACTAAGCAAAACAACAGGAGGCTCACTCATGTATCAGACGCGAGAAGAATGGCTCGGCGCTGCCATCAACGAACTGCGCCCTTTTTTTGAGGCATCGAACTTCCCTTTGCCCGATCGAATCCGAGTGACGTGCGGGTTCCCCAGCAAGGCCGCTCGCTCCGAGAAGGCTCGCCGCATCGGTGAGCACTGGGCACCGTCTGCCAGCGAGGACGGGACGCACGAAATCCTCATCTCCCCGGTCGTGGATGAGGTGGTGGAAGTCTTCGCCATACTCTGCCACGAACTCGCTCACGCCGCGACCAACGGCGACGGGCACAAGGGCAGGTTCCCCGCCTGTGTCCGGGCGCTGAAGCTTGAGGGCAAGCCGTCCGCCACCGTGGCCGGCGACGCCTTCAAGGCAACGTTTGAGCAACTGATAGACGGGCTGGGGCAGTATCCCCATGCCCGTTTAAACATAAAGGGACGTAAGACGCAGAGCAC
>RFUP01000636.1 GCA_009922885.1 Paracoccaceae bacterium | reverse complement strand
GCAAGACCACCTGATCAAACTGTCCAACGGCTCCAAGATCAGGGGCGTGTCCGCCGACTCATACGAGCGCCTGCGCGGTATCAACTCATCCTTTGTGTGGTGCGACGAGTTGGCCGCGTTCCATTACATCCAAGAGGCGTGGGACATGATGGTGATGGGTTTGCGTATCAAGCCCGACAACAAGCCCCACAGCCAGCCCCGGATCATCGTCACGACAACCCCGCGCCCTAAAGACCTGATCCTCGATCTGGTGGGCCGTGAAGGCGACGATGTGGTGATCGACCGCGCCACCACCTACGAGAACGAGGCCAACCTTGCGCCGACCTTCAGGAAGCAACTAGAGCAGTATCGCGGCTCCAAGTTATACGAGCAGGAGGTGATGGGCGCCATCATCGATCTGGAAGACGGCAAGGTGGTGTCCCGCGATATGTTCAAACTCTGGCCGGGGAACAAGCCCTTCCCCAAGTTCGAGTTCATCGTGCAGAGTTACGACTGCGCCTTCTCAGAGAAGGAACACAACGACCCGACGGCCATGACCACATGGGGCGTATTCAAGCCGCTAGACGGCCCTATGAGCGTCCTTCTGATCGACTGCTGGGCTGAACACCTGTCCTTCCCCAAACTCAAGCCCAAGGTGCTGGACGAGTGGCGCGTGTCCTATGGCGAGGGCCGGGATGCCAAGCGCCCCGACCTGATACTGGTCGAAGATAAGGCGGCGGGTATTTCCCTAATTCAAGAATTGCGATATGCCCATTTGCCTGTGCGTGCATATAACCCCGGTAATGCCGACAAGATGCAACGCCTGCAAATTACCGCGTCGATATTTGCGACTGGCCGCGTATGGTTGCCCGAGTCAAATACGCACAAGGGTTATGTGCGTGATTGGTGCGAGGGTTTTCTAAGCCAGATTTGCGCATTTCCCGATGCCGCGCATGATGATTATGTGGATAGCGCAACGCAGGCAATTCGATTATTGAAGGACATGGGTTGGCTCGACATCAATCCTGAACCCCGCGATAATGACGACGATGATTATCTGGAATTCACCAAACAGAAGCGGGTGAACCCATACGCTGTTTAAGGGAGCAACATGGCCGATCCTCGCAAACCTGTACTCGGAGCCTTGAAGGCAATTCAAACTGCAAGCAAGGCGGCGGACGAGGAGTTGGCTGTCATCGAGGCCGCGAAGGCCGCAGACCGAGCCGCCGCAGGACGCAGGGCCGCAGATGTGGCGAAGGCCACCGCCCCGATGAAGATGTCCGAGGCGCTGGGCAACATGAACATCGAGGGCAAGGGCAGGCTCAAGATCACTCAGGCCGACCGCACCCGTGTGGGTGGCGGCAACATCGGCGGGCCAATGTTCTCTGGCCTTCAGCAAGT
>RFUP01000635.1 GCA_009922885.1 Paracoccaceae bacterium | reverse complement strand
TTCGAGCGCGGGATGCGCGATATTCTGGCAGAGCGCCCCGACCAGCATTCAGCAAACCAATTCGCGGCATGGTGCGCCGTGAGCCTTTCGGACGGGCGCTTCCATAATGTGGCGCAGAAGGCGAAGGTTCAGGCCTTGGCGCGGGCCTTCGATTGGATCTTGGAAGACCATCTGCGCGAAATCCATCCGATGCTCTGGGGCATGGCCGCGCATACGCCGCAGGAGATGCCGGGCAGCCTGCCCGATCTGGCCCGCGAAGGGCGCACACAGGCGCTTTTGCGCTTGGGGCGGCATTTCGAGAAGGATTTGAAGCGCGGAGGCCGATTGATGGCCAGCGATGCGGGCGTTTGGATCGAGCCGCAGGGTGTTTGACCGCGCCAGAAGGCCTAGCCCCTCTTGCCGATGCGCCCCCCCTGCCCTAGAAGGCTGGAAAGCTGACAAATAGGGGCGCGAGTGATGCTGGACCTGACTTTTGAGCCGCCGAAACCCAAGGTGATCGCAGGTGCGAAGTACGATTGGGAACTGGTGATCGGGATGGAAATCCACGCGCAGGTTTCCTCGAATGCGAAGCTCTTTTCCGGAGCCTCCACGGCCTTTGGCGCGGAGCCGAATTCGAACGTGGCCTTCGTGGACGCGGCGATGCCGGGGATGCTGCCTGTGATCAACGAATTCTGCGTGGCGCAAGCTGTGCGGACGGGCTTGGGCCTGAAGGCGGAAATCAATCTGCGCTCGGCCTTTGACCGCAAGAACTATTTCTACCCCGACCTGCCGCAGGGCTACCAGATTTCGCAGCTCTATCACCCCATCGTGGGCGAAGGCGAAGTGATTGTGGATATGGCGCCGGGCGTGGCGCGGCTTGTGCGGATCGAGCGCATCCACTTGGAGCAGGACGCGGGCAAGTCGATCCACGATATGGATCCGGCGATGTCTTTCGTCGATTTCAACCGCACCGGTGTGGCGCTGATGGAAATCGTTTCGCGCCCTGACATTCGCGGGCCGGAAGAGGCCGCCGCCTATGTGACGAAGCTGCGCCAGATCCTGCGCTACTTGGGCACCTGCGATGGCAACATGCAGAACGGCAACCTGCGCGCCGACGTGAACGTGTCGATCTGCTTGCTGGGCCAGTATGAGAAATATCAGGCAACGGGTGATTTCGGGCATCTGGGCACGCGCTGCGAAATCAAGAACATGAACTCGATGCGCTTCATTCAGGCGGCGATCGAATACGAAGCGCGCCGCCAGATCCAGATCGTGGAAGCGGGTGGCACGGTGGTGCAGGAAACGCGCCTCTACGATCCGGACAAGAACGAGACGCGCTCGATGCGCTCGAAGGAAGAGGCGCATGATTACCGCTACTTCCCCGATCCCGACCTCCTGCCG
>RFUP01000634.1 GCA_009922885.1 Paracoccaceae bacterium | reverse complement strand
GCTCATGGCTTTGTTCCTTCCCATCGTGCGAGCGGGCCGCTCCCGTTGCACGGCCCGCCACGTTTCGGATTAAGCCAGACGGCCCAGCTTGTTGTCGAGAGCCGGAAGGCGCAGCGCGAAAGCCCCTGCCCCAAGCGCGGCAACCGCCCCTTGCACAACTGCCCAGAACAGGGGGAATTCCCAACCGCCGCCCTGTGCAGAGAATACCCAGCCGTTGCCCGAATGCACAAAGGCGGCTCCAAGAAGCACGGGGATCAGCGCGAGAGATACGAGGCGCACAGCGACACCTGCGATCAGCAAGAGGCCACCGCCAACTTCACCGATGATCGTCGCATAGGCCAGAACCGCCGGAAACCCGATGCTTTCGAAAAAGCCCACCGTGCCGGGGATCGTGAAGACGAAGACCTTCATCAACCCATGCGCCAGAAACAAAATGCCCGTGCTCACACGAAGCGCGAAAGCTGCGTAATCTGCGGTATTAACCGTGTTCATTTCTTCATCCTTCCCAAGATTGCGTGGCGAACAGCTGCGTTCGCCGTGATGGGATCTGGATAGCCCTTGCCATTACAGATCAAAATGAAGATGTTATTGAATTATTATCTCTATTTTATTCCAAATTAGGCGCCATGGATATCGTCGATGAACTCCGCGCTTTCGTCGCCACCGCACAAACCGGCTCCTTCACCGCCGCTGCAGACCAGCTTGGCGTCTCGAACCGCCTGACCTCGAAATATGTTGCTGAACTCGAAGCGCGGCTCGGCGTGCGCCTCTTCCAACGCACCACGCGGCGGGTCGGCCTTTCGCCCGCCGGAGAAGACCTCCTCACCCGCGCCCCAGCCCTCCTTGAAGAACTGGACGCGCTTCTCTCCGACGTGTCCGACAACACCCGCGGCCTCTCCGGTTCCCTGCGGATTTCGGCCTCCGTCACCTTTGGGGAAATCTACATCGGCCCGATGCTCGGGCGGTTCGCCGCCAAACACCCCGGCCTCTCCATTGATCTGCGCCTGACCGACCAATTCGTCGATCTCGCCAGCGACGGCATCGACCTCGCCTTCCGCATCGGCCATGCCGATCGGCTTTCCTTGAAAGTTCGCAAGCTTGGAGAAATCCAGTCGCAAGTCGTGGCCAGCCCCAACTATATCGCGGCCCATGGCGCGCCTTCCACGCCTGCCGACCTCGCAAACCACACCTGCATCATCGACACCAACCGCCGCGCCCCGCGCCGCTGGGCGTTTTTCTCCTACGCAGGCGAAGAAATCGTCACCGTTGATGGCCGCTTCCGCGTCAACTCTGCCCGCGCGAGCCTCGAACTGGCGGCGGCAGGCCTCGGCATCGCCTATGCCCCGCGTTTCGCGATGCAAGACTGGCTCACATCAGGCAA
>RFUP01000633.1 GCA_009922885.1 Paracoccaceae bacterium | reverse complement strand
TGGCTTAGACGGATCTCACCAACACCGACTTTGCGGTGCGTGCAGAACCATGTGCAGATCACGCATACCAGTGGCGACACGCATCGCACCGACATGAGGGGGGCCTTCATATGTCCAGACGGTCAGCTTCATGGCCGCTGCTCCGCCAAAGGAAACACCTTCGGGGAAAGGGGCTGGGGTACGGTCATTCTGCGGCCCTCATCTCTGGGCTCAGCAGGGCGCGGCGGCGCAGGGGGCGGGCGAACAGCCCGGCCAGGTCCGCAGCCTGTTCGTAGAAATGCACGGGCGTGAACACCAGTTCGATCGCCCATTTGGTCGTCAGCCCCTCGGCTTCCAGAGGGTTGGCGAGGCCAAGGCCGCAAACGGTAATATCGGGTCGGGAAGCCCGCACACGATCGAGTTGCTTATCGACGTCCTGGCCTTCGGAAATCGTCGGGCCAGCGGCGATCAGCGACAGCTCGGCCTCCATGATCTGGGCGTGCAGGAACGGAGTGCCGATTTCAACCGCCTGCATCCCGCATTCGCGGGTCAGGAAACGGGCCAGCGGGATTTCAAGCTGGCTGTCAGGCAGGAAGAACACGGACTTGTCGCGCAGGGTTTCGGCGACACGAGCGACCGCAGCTGCGGCGCGGGCTCGCGGGGCCTCGGTCACGCGATCGACGATCGCAGCATCAATGCCAAATGCACGCGCCACGGCATGCAGCCACAGCGTTGTGCCCTCGACCCCGAAGGGAAAGGGCGCCGAAATGGCTTGGGCACCGCGCCGGATCAGTGCGGCCTGCGTGTCACCCAGAAAAGGTTGCATCAGTGCGAACCGCGTTTTCTGTCCGACAGCAGGCAGATCGGCCCCGCGTCGCGCCGGAAGAACGGAAACGTGCGGGAGACCGATCTGTCTGAGCAGGCCGAGGGCCTGGTCTTCGCATACGTCGGGAAGGGCACCGACCAGCAGAAGCTGTTGTTCATCCGTCGCGGCAAGCGCCGGAACCATCGCGGCGAGGCAGGCATCCTCGCCCTGCGTGAAGGTTGTTTCGATCCCCGAGCCGGAATAATTCAAGATCCTCACGCGGGGCGCATGGATCGCGCTGAGACGTTCGGCAGCGCGGTGCAAGTCCAGCTTGATCACTTCGGAGGGGCAGGAGCCGACCAAAAACAGCAACCGGATGTCCGGGCGCCGCGACAATAGGCGCTCGACCTGCGCATCGAGTTCGGCGTGCGCGTCAGCCATGCCCGCAAGGTCTTTTTCTTCCAAAATCGCGGTACCGAAACGCGGCTCTGCAAAGATCATGACCCCTGCAGCCGCCTGAAGAAGATGCGCACACGTCCGCGAGCCTACGACCAAGAAAAATGCATCTTGCATCTTCCGGTGCAGCCACAGGATGCC
>RFUP01000632.1 GCA_009922885.1 Paracoccaceae bacterium | reverse complement strand
CAAAACCACTTTGTCGCCGCATGGCGGCAAGCCAAGGAGGCCAAGCCATGAGCCGCCGCCCCCGCCGCATCGGCGACGAGCCGCCGCGTTACCGCGAGCGCGTCGGCCAACCCCGCATCGTGGACGGCCCAATCCAGCGGGAGGGCCTGCTGGCCGCAGACGAGGCTCAGAGGCTACGGGAGGAGGCCAAGACCATCGTCGCCCGCGCGCTGGCCAGGGGGTGGGCGAAGATGCCCCTTGCGCAACCGCCCCCGACCGAGTAGAAACCGCCCGTCGCTGGCCCGACCCGCCGAAAGGCAGGCGGGCGGCGGCAGGGCTTGAAACCCCGAAAACGAATGCAATCGACGCTCCAAGACTGTCCTCCGCTGGTGGCCACGAGCCACGCGGGTTCTTCCCGGCGCAAGGCCGGGGTCTTCTCCCGAGTTTCAACGGCGGAGGGCAGTCTTGGGGCATCGAAAGGACGCCGATGACAGGATACACCAAGCTGGCCGCGTCGATCCTCCATTCCTCCATCTGGTCTGAGGACGACCGCACGCGCATCGTCTGGATCACGCTCCTCGCCATGGCCAACCAGCACGGGGAGATCATGGCCTCCATCCCCGGGGTTGCCCGCGCCGCAGGGGTGCCGCTGGAGGACGCCAAGCGTGCCCTGGACCGATTCATGGCCCCCGACCCCTACAGCCGGACGCCGGACAAGGAGGGGCGGAGAATCGAGGCCATCGAAGGGGGGTGGTTGCTCGTCAATCATGCACGTTACAGGGCCGCGTTCTCCCGTGAGGACCAGAAGGCCAAGACCGCTGAGCGTGTCGCAAGGCACCGCAACAAGGCGTTACAAGGCGTTACAGACCGTTACACGCCGTTACAATCGACGGAAAGTAACGGTCAAACGGTCGCCGGTAACGGGCAGGTAACGCAAACCGTGCACATAGCAGAAGCAGAAGCAAAAGCATCTATACCCCCTATAGCCCCCCAAGGGGGGCAGGACGCTCCCGAGCCGCCTGCGGCGACCCCGAAGCCCGACCCCGAGCCAACGCCCAAGCCCAAGCGCCCACGCGCCAAGGTCCCGCTCATCCCGGCACCCGGGTTTGACCTCTTCTGGGCCTCGTACCCCGCCAAGCTGGCCAAGACCGCCGCCATCCGGGCGTGGAACGCCATCACGCCAGACGCCGCCCTCGCCGACCGCATCGTGGCCGACGTCCAAGCCCGCAGGAACTCCCACGACTGGACGAAGGACATGGGCCAATTCATCCCGCACCCTTCGACCTACCTCAACCAACGCCGATGGGAGGACATGCGGGAAACGCTGGCACCCGTCGCCGCACCGGGCGACCGCAAGCCCGTCGGCCAAATGACCGAGCAAGAAATCCTTGAATGGGCCACC
>RFUP01000631.1 GCA_009922885.1 Paracoccaceae bacterium | reverse complement strand
AAAATATCCCGGGGGTGAGGCGCGAAGCGCCGAGGGGGCAGCGCCCCCTTAGGTTTCCACCCAGATCGTGAAGGGCCCGTCGTTCGTCAGGGAAACTTTCATCTCTGCGCCGAACGCGCCCGTTTCCACAGGAATGCTTTCTGCGCGAAGAGAAGATGCGAAATGCTCATAGAGCGCGCGGCCGATATCCGGGGCAGCCGCTTGCGAGAAGCCCGGCCGGTTGCCGCGGCTGGTGTCCGCCGAAAGCGTGAATTGCGACACCACCAGCGCGGAGCCTGAAATATCCTTGATCGAGAGATTTGTTTTGCCCGCCTCATCGCGGAACATGCGCAATTTGGCGACGCGTTGCGCCAGCTTCTCGGCGGACGCTTCGGTGTCACCCTGCATGGCGCAGACGAGGATCATCAACCCCTCGCCACATTGCCCGATCACCTGTCCGTCTACTGCGACAGAAGCCTCGGTTACTCTTTGAAGAAGGGCGCGCATCAGAGTTTCTTTCCGGTCCAGACAAGGACCTCGTCAATGGTTGCCCGTTCTGTCCGGAAGGCGTTCACGGGATGGGATTTGTCTTCATAGCCAAACGAGATCGCACAAAGGATTTTCCGATGTTCGGGAATGTCGAATTCCTCCCTGAGAAGGGGGGAGAAGGCGGCGACTGCGGCTTGTGGCACGGATGCAATCCCGGCCGCTTCCGCGGCCACCGTCCACATCGCGATAAAGCCGCCCGCATCCATGATGCCGTAGGTGCCGAGATCGGCTTCCGAGGTCACGATGGCGACATGGGGGGCGCCGAACAGGCGGTAGTTTTCGAGCATCTGTTTGCCGGAAGCCGCGCGGTCGCCTTTGGGAATCCCCACGGCATCGTAGAGCTGGAACCCGCAGGTCCGGCGGCGATCGAGGTAAGCGCCTGTGTATTGCTTCGGCCAATCGAGATCGGGTTGCGAGGAGCTTGAAAGCGCCGTTGCGTAGAGTTTTTCGCGGAAGCGGTCGGTTTCCTCTTTGCGGGTGACATGCACCTGCCACGGCTGCGCGTTGCACCAAGAGGGAACGCGCGAAGCGGCAAGGGTGATCCGTTGGATCACCGCGTCCGGCACAGCATCCGGCAAGAAGGCCCGGCTCGAATGGCGGCGTGTCAGGATGGCTTCCAGAGTATCGAGATCGGCGTGCATGGCAGGGTTCCTTTCAGCGCCGAAACTGGCGGCTTGCCGCATCGGGCGCAAGCGCTTTACAGCAAGCCCTCGTTCAGCGCGTAGACATAACCCGCGATGCCACCGACAATCAGGGCGAAAAGGATTGCACCTGCGATTTTCCAAGCCGACCACGGCCTTTCCCCCTGCACCCTGCCCGTCTGGCCGTTCACGACGAAACGGTAGGTCTTGCCGCGATATTTGTA
>RFUP01000064.1 GCA_009922885.1 Paracoccaceae bacterium | reverse complement strand
CTGGTGATCGGCGGAAAGGGCGGAAACGATGATGATCGGCACATCATGTTCGGCGCGGAGCCGCGTGCAAATCTCGATGCCGTGCTCGTCGCCCAGCATCACGTCGAGAAGGATCAGATCGATACGGCCCGCTGCCAGATGGGCCTCCACCTCGGCCTCCGTCGCCGCAGGCAGCGCGGCAAAGCCTTCGCGGCGCAAAAGCTGCACCATCATCTCGCGCATGTCCGGATCGTCCTCGACGACCAAGAGGCGGGGAATGGCCACTTGAGTTCTCCCTTTTTCAAGTTTTCTGGCACGGCAGGCAAAAGGCGGCAAGACTTCACGCTGCAACCAAAGCTTTCCCGCGCCCCCTGTAACAGCATGTAACAGAACGGTGGAATTTCTGGCCTGTATGCCTTCCATCCGAGTTGCGCGACTCTCGCCTCCGCGCCAGTTTCTTCGCCAAGACTGCCGGAGGAGGCAGACTTAATGGGAGGACTAATGATGAAGAAATCCGTTTTCACGGCGGTTTCCGCGATTGCATTCGCGGCCGCTTCCGTTGCTTATGCTGGCCCGTCGGCTGAAGTTCTGCACTGGTGGACTTCGGGCGGCGAAGCCAAATCTGTGGCTGTTCTGCAAAAGGAATTCGCTGATAACGGCGGCACATGGACCGACATGCCCGTGGCTGGCGGCGGTGGCGACGCAGCCATGACCGCGCTCCGCGCCCGTGTTCTGGCAGGGAACGCCCCCACGGCCGTTCAGCTCAAAGGCCCGGCCATTCAGGAATGGTACGAAGAAGGCGTTCTCGCCGACATCAGCGCCGTTGCCGAAGCCGAAGGCTGGGAAGGCGTTCTGCCTGCCTCGATCGCGGGCCACATGAAGTGCGACGGCAAATGGTGCGCCGCCCCCGTGAACGTCCACCGCGTGGACTGGATCTGGGCCAACGCCGATGTGCTCGCCGCCAACGGTATCGCCATGCCGACCACTTGGGACGAGTTCAACGCCGCCGCTGACAAACTCGCCGCCGCAGGCATCACGCCGCTGGCGCATGGTGGCCAGGCTTGGCAGGACGCGACTGTGTTCGAAGCGGTCGCGCTCGGCATCCTCGGCCCGGAAGGCTTCCACAAGGCCTTCGTGGAACTCGATATGGACACGCTGAAATCCGACAAAATGGTCGCCGTGTTCGACCAGATGCGCAAGATGCGCGGCTATGTCGATGCGAACTTCTCGGGTCGCGACTGGAACCTCGCCACTGCAATGGTCATGAACGGCGAAGCCGCCTTCCAGATCATGGGTGACTGGGCCAAGGGCGAATTCCTTGCCGCTGGCAAAGTGCCGGGCAAAGACTTCCTCTGCGCTTCGGTGCCGGGCGATGGCTTCCTCTACAACGTCGACAGCTTCGCGATGTTCAAAGTGGATGGCGACGACAAGCAGGCAGGCCAAGGCCTTCTCGCCAAGCTGATCGTCGGCCAGAACTTCCAGAAGGTGTTCAACCTCAACAAAGGTTCGATCCCGGCCCGCACCGACGTTGCGATGGACGAGTTCGACAGCTGCGCGCATCTCTCGGCCAAGGATATGTCCGAAAGCTCCGCCAATGGCTCGCTCCTGCCGTCCTATGCCCATGGCATGGCGCTGCGTGGCGCACAGTCGGGCGCGATCACCGATGTCGTAACCGCGCACTTCAACTCCGACATGTCCTCGGCTGACGCCGTGAAGATGCTCGCAGACGCGGTTGCAAACTCGCTCTAAGCTCAAAAGGCCTCGCCTTCTTCCCGAGGGCGAGGTCATTTCTTTCTCCGGAGCCACCCCATGATCGAATGGTTCGAACGGCAGATCCCGAAAATCGTGCTGGCCCCCTCGTTCATGGCCGTGCTCGTTTTCGTTTACGGTTTCATCGCATGGACGGCGTGGATTTCCTTCACCCGCTCCAAGCTTCTGCCGAATTACGAGATCAAGGGCGTGATCCAGTATGAACGCCTCTTCGCCGCCCCGCGCTGGGATACGGCAATGTCGAACCTCTTCGTGTTCGGCACGCTTTTCATCGTGATTTCCATGCTCTTGGGGCTGCTTCTGGCGATCCTCTTGGATCAGAAAATTCGCACCGAAGGCGCGCTTCGCACCATCTATCTCTATCCGATGGCGCTTTCGATGATCGTCACGGGCACCGCGTGGAAATGGATCATGAACCCCGGCCTCGGCATTGAGAACATGGTGCGCGGTTGGGGCTTCGAAAGCTTCTCCTTCGACTGGGTGATCGACCCCGACATGGCGATCTATGCCGTTGTTATCGCAGGCGTCTGGCAGGCCTCGGGCTTCGTGATGGCGCTCTTTCTCGCGGGCCTACGCTCGGTGGACGAAGAGATCATCAAGGCGGCCCAGATCGACGGTATCCCGCATTGGCGCATTTATTCCGCCATTATCATCCCTTCGATGGCCCCGATTTTCCTCTCGGCCTTCATCGTGCTCGCCCACCTCGCGATCAAGAGCTTCGATCTGGTCATCGCGCTCACCGGGGGTGGGCCGGGTTACGCCACCGATCTGCCTGCCACCTACATGTATGCCATGGCGTTTTCGCGCGGTGACATCGGGCAGGCGGCCAGCTCTGCGATGGTGATGATGGGCGTCGTGTTCGCCATCGTCGTGCCCTATCTCTATTCCGAACTGAGGGCGAAACATGACTGACCTCGGCTTCCCCCAATCCCAAGGCCGCAACTGGGGGCACGTCGCGCTCCGTTGCCTCCTGTTCCTGCTCCTTGGCCTCTTCGCGCTCTTCTACCTGATGCCGCTTTTCGTGATGGTCACGACATCGCTGAAAAGCCTTGAAGAAATCCGCACAGGTTCGCTCGTGGCCTTCCCGCGCGACGTCACCTTCGAGGCATGGCGCACCGCGTGGTCGGGGGCCTGCACGGGTATCCAATGCGAGGGTCTGCGCCCCTATTTCTGGAACTCGGTCATCCTCGCTATCCCCGCCGTGCTGATTTCCACCCTGATCGGCGCGCTCAACGGCTATGTGATCTCGCAATGGAAGTTCCGCGGCGCGAACCTCATCTTCTCGCTCATGCTTTTCGGCTGCTTCATCCCGTTCCAAGTCGTGCTTCTGCCGATGGCGCGGATGCTGGGCCTCATGGGCCTTGCGGGCACCATTCCGGGCCTGATCTTCGTGCATGTGATCTACGGGATCGGCTTCACCACGCTCTTCTTCCGCAACTACTACGTCACGATCCCCGCTGAACTGGTGAAAGCCGCGAAAGTCGATGGCGCGGGGTTCTTCCGGATTTTCTGGTCGATCTTCCTGCCGCTCTCGCTGCCCATCATCGTTGTCACCGTGATCTGGCAATTCACCCAGATCTGGAACGACTTCCTCTTCGGCGTGAGCTTCAGCCAAGCGGGCACCCAACCCGTCACCGTGGCGCTCAATAACATCGTCAACTCCACCACTGGCGTGAAGGAATACAACGTCGACATGGCCGCCGCGATCATCGCCGCGCTGCCTACGCTCTTCGTTTACGTCGTCGCCGGAAATTACTTCATCCGCGGTCTCACCGCCGGATCCGTGAAAGGCTGAACCATGGCGCCCATTCTCGATATCCAGAACCTCGTCAAAAACTACGGCGCGGTCGAGATCCTGAAAAACATCAACGTCGCCATCGAACCCGGCGATTTCCTCGTGCTCGTCGGCCCCTCGGGCTGCGGCAAGTCCACGCTTCTCAATTGCATCGCGGGGCTGGAGCCGATTTCGGGCGGCACCATTGCCATCGGTGGCCGCGACATGACGCATGTTTCCCCGAAAGACCGCGATATCGCCATGGTCTTCCAGTCCTATGCCCTTTACCCCACCATGAGCGTGGCCAAGAACATCACCTTCGGCATGAAAGTGCGTGGGGTCGATGCGGAAACACAGGCCCAAAAACTTGCGGAAGTGGCCAAGCAACTGCAGATCGAAGCGCTTCTGGATCGCCGCCCCGGCCAGCTTTCCGGCGGCCAACGCCAACGCGTCGCCATGGGTCGCGCCTTGGTGCGTGATCCGAAGCTCTTCCTCTTCGACGAACCGCTCTCCAACCTCGATGCGAAACTGCGCGTGGAAATGCGGAGCGAGATCAAGAAGCTGCACCAGAACCTCGGCGCTACGATGGTTTACGTCACCCATGACCAGATCGAAGCGATGACGCTTGCCACCAAGATCGTTGTCTTGAAAGGCGGTGTGGTGCAGCAGATCGGCACGCCTGCCGAGATCTACAACAGACCCGCCAATCTCTTCGTGGCCGATTTCATGGGCAGCCCCGCGATGAACCTCATTCCGGTGAAGGCCCGCAAGAACGGTGCCGGCATGAAGATCGAGATCGCCCGTCAAGGCGCCGAACCGCTGGTGCTTCACGATACCCGCGTGGCGGAGCTGCCCGAAGACGTCATCCTCGGCCTTCGCCCCGAAGATATCGCCGAAGCGGGCTACCGAGCGGGCGAAAACGTGCAAACCGCCGATTGCCTGATCGACATGGTCGAACCCGCAGGCGCGGATACCTATGTGGTCTCGCATCTGGGCGGCAAACAGGTCACGGCGCGCCTTCACGCCGAAACCGTCGCCGCACCGGGGCAAATGCTGGGCTTGGCTTTCGATCTGGGGAAGGTAAGCTATTTCGCACCCCAGACAGGAGAGCGCCTGAATTGACCCAAGCCCGACTGGTCGCCGACGTTGGCGGCACCAATACACGGCTCTGCCTTGCCATGGGCGGAGTGCTCAAGCGCGAGACTTTGCGGAGCTATCGCAATGATGACTTCGCAGGCTTCGCTGATGTGGTGCGCGCCTATCTTGATGCGTCGGGCGCAACAGGGGTTTCGGAAGCCGTGGTGGCCATCGCGGGGCCGGTGACGAACCAGAAAGGCCGCCTCACCAATCGCGATTGGCCGTTCACCAGCGCCACGCTGGCCGATGTTCTGCCCGAGGCGCGGCTCCATCTCATCAACGATCTGTCGGCGCTGGGCTATTCCGTGCCGAAACTCGAAGCAGCACACCTCGATCCTATCCTCACCGCCCCGCCCCCCGCGGCCGATATCGAACAGGCCTTGGTGATCGGCGTGGGCACCGGATTCAACGTGAGTTGCATGATCCGCGCGGGCGGGCGCACGCTGTGCCCCGAGGCGGAAATGGGCCATGTGCCTTTGCCCTTCGATGTGCGCGCGAGGCTCGTTGACGGCATCGGCGCGCGGGCAACCGCGTTTATCACCAACGAGCACCTGTTCTCGGGGCGCGGTTATCAGACCGTTGAAAGCGCCTATCGGGGCGAGGATTTTGCAGGCTACTACGCCGAGTTGCTGGGCATCTTCGCGCGCGGTGCGCTGCTCGCCTTCATGCCACGCCGGGGCATCTATTTCTCGGGCGGCGTTGCACGCAATCTCCTCGCCACCAAAGCGCGTGAGCGTTTTATCGAAGCGTTCCGCCAGCCCCTTCCGCTCGACGTCGATCTTGTGGTGCCTGTCTATGCCATTCTCGACGATAGCGCCGCCCTCATGGGGTGCGCCGATTACGCGTTCTGATCCCGCATTTCGGCGCGCCTCGGAACTGAACCGTTCGGTCTGGTTTCTTCTCACGTTAAGCGCTACGTATCCCGCATGAGCGCGCCGCGCTTCGACTCACGGAAGGGTAGCGCGATGTCAGGGCAAAGAGGACAGGCCGGAAAATTCACCACCGGCTCAACAATGCGCCACGTTGTGGTGATGACCCTCACCAGCTCGCTCGGCCTCACCTTCATGTTCCTCGTCGACTTTCTGGCGCTCTGGTGGATCAGCCGCCTCGATCAGGAAGTGCTGATTTCCGCCGTGGGCTTCGCCGGAACCATCCAGTTTTTCGTCATCTCCATCGGCATCGGCATGATGATTGCCGCCGTGGCGCTGGTTTCCCGTGCGTTGGGCCAGCGCGACTTGGACCGCGCTCGGCGCGTCGCCACCTCTGCCATTCTCTATGCCGTAATCTCTCAGGCTGTGATTGCCGTGCTCGCATGGATTTTCCGCCGTGAGATCCTGATTGCCTCCGGTGCCGATGGGCAAGCCTTGGAAGAAGCGATCCGTTTCTTGGGCATTTCCCTGCCGTCGCTCCCGCTTATCGCGGCGGGCATGGCCAGTTCCGCGATCCTGCGCGCCGAGGGCGATGCGTGGCGCTCGATGATGGTCACGATGTCGGGCGGGCTCGTGGCGATTGTCGTTGATCCCTTGCTCATCGTCTGGGCCGGATGGGGCATTGCCGGGGCCGGGGCCGCGATTGTCATCAGCCGCTTTTGCATGGCGGTCATGGGCCTCTATTGGATCGCGGTTTCGCGCAAGCTTTTGGCCAAACCGAATATGGCCGATCTCAAGCGCTTCCTGCCGCCTTTCATTGCCATCGCCGTGCCTGCGATCCTGACCCAAGTTTCCACCCCCTTCGGCAACTGGGTTTTGGTGCGCGCCATTGCCGAACATGGCGATAGTGCGGTGGCAGGGCTCGGCGTTGTTGGCCGCCTGCAAATCCTCTGCTTCGGTGGTATCTTCGCCCTCTCCGGCGCCATCGGCGGCATCATCGGGCAGAACCACGGCGCAGGCCTTGGTGAGCGCGTGAAATCCGCCTACCGCGATGCGGTGCTGTTCTGCCTTGGCTACACCGCTGTCGTCTGGGTCTTGATGATCGTCACTTCAGAATGGGTCGCCACTGGCTTCAATCTCACGGCGGAAGGCCGCGAGGTGGTGCGGGCCTTCACCCATTGGGCCGCAGGGGGCTTCGTGTTCACGGGCGCGCTCTTCGTTTCCAACGCGGCGTTCAACAACCTCGGCAAGCCTCTTTGGGCCACGGGCGCCAACTGGTTGCGTGACGGTGTGCTCATGGCCCCGATCGCCTTCGCCATGGGCGCAGCCTATGGCGCGTCTGGTGTGATCTGGGCGCAGGCCTTGGCCAATGTGCTGGCGGGAACCCTTGCCGGATACCTCGGCTGGCGGCTCGTTTCGCGCTTTGCAGCCAAGTCGGCAGAGGCCAAAACGCCAACCCTCGCTTGACCCCAGCGCTCGGGAGGCTTACCGCCTGAAGAAATCTTCTGGAGGTTCGCCATGCCCACCTATACCGCCCTGACCACTCTGATCGGCAAAGAGCCCGCAGAAGCTCTGGGAGAGGCTGTCGAGGAACTGGACCCGATGCCGGAAGGGGTTGGCGTTTTCGAGATCGAAGACGGTTCCGGCCTCTGGGAAGTGGGCGTCTACTACACCGAAGAACCCGATGACGTGGCACTCGACATTCTTGCCGCCGCCTTCGGTGCGAAGCCCTTCGTGATCTCGGAAGTCCCCGAGACCGATTGGGTGGCCAAGGTGAAACGTGAACTCGCGCCCGTGGTTGCGGGCCGCTTCTTCGTCTACGGCAGCCACGATGCAGACAAGGTGCCGGACGGCGTCGAATCCCTGCTGATCGAAGCGAATATGGCCTTCGGCACCGGCCACCATGGCACCACGCAGGGCTGCCTCCGCGCGCTCGACCGTCTGGCCGAACAAGGCGTCGTCTGCACCAACGTGGCCGACATCGGGTGCGGCACGGCCGTTCTCGCGATGGCCGCTGCGCGCATCTGGCCGAACCCCGTGCTGGCCTCCGACATCGATCCGGTCGCTGTGGAAGTGGCGGAAGCCAACGTTGTTGCCAACAATCTCGATGGTCGCGTGATCTGCCTTGAAGCCGCAGGCTTCGGCCACCCGCAGCTTGCCGCCGCCGCGCCCTATGATCTCGTCTTCGCCAATATCCTCAAAGGCCCGCTTCTGGACATCGCGCCCGATATGGCCGCGAATCTTTGTGACGGTGGTTGGGCGATTCTCTCGGGCCTCCTGGTGGAGCAAGCCGACGAGGTTGCCGCCCATTATGCGAAGAACGGCATCAATCTCGTGCATCGCGAAGACATTGGTGAATGGTCCGCGCTTACACTCCGTAAAATCTGACGAAAAATCATCGCAAATGGGCCGCGAATTGGGCGGTGCCTTAATCGTGCCACAATCGTAGCCCATAAGCGTCAATGTCTGGTGGGGGCCAGATAGAAAACGCGCTGCTATGAACGAGTCATTTTCGGAATTCGCCGGACGGCTGAACAAGATCGAAGCGAAGAAGTCGCACCTGAACCGTGGCTATAACGCTGTGGTGAGCGATGACGGGCTGATCATCTTTGCCGCCCGCAAACACAAGCGGAGCTTCCCCATCCGTGGCCTGATGCTCACCATCAGCGCCATGATCGCCTTCAAAGCGGCGATGCTGGTGTCGGTTGGCCCGGAAATCTACGCGGCCCGCGTGCAGAGCCTCGCAGAAGGCTCGGCAGTGGAACGCCTCGGTGCAGGCGCACTTGCACCAGACCGTGTTACGGTCAGCCTCGCCCGGGTCTTCAAAGAGATCCTCGGCTAACGAGTTTCCCCGCCGCAGGGGATAAAAATGCGGAGACCGAGCGCAGCCCCCTCTCTCACACATTCGGGGAGGCGCACAGGTCTTACCCTCCACCCGCAGCTCAGGCGGGAGAACGCCGCGGCCCTCCAAAGGCCGCGGCGTTTTGGTTTTCAAAGGGCCTCAGGCCGCGGGCCAAGCCCGATGCGGAAAGGGCATTTCCACCGAAGGCATTTCGGGATCGTTCGCCAAACCCTCGGCGCGCCACCGCTGGAGCGCTGGGTCGGTCAGATGCGCCGCCACATAGGCCCGCGTGGTCGGGCGAGTGTCGAAGCCATAGGTCGCCAGTCGCGTCGCCATCGGCGCGAAAATCGCATCGGCAATCGAATAGGTTCCGCAAAGCCAAGGCGTCTGGCTTTTCGTCACCTGCCGCGCATAGGCCCAGATCGTTTCCAACCGGTCGAGTTCCGCCGCCACATCCGCAGGCGGGGTCTGCGCCTCGAAGGCATGGCGCAGGTTCACAGGCCAGCCGCCCCGCAACGCGCGGAAGCTCGAATGCATCTCGTTGGCCAAGGTCCGCGCCACGCCGCGCGCCAAGGGATCGCTGGGCCAGAGGCCCGCATCCGGGAACCGCGTCGCAAGTTCCTCGGCAATCGCCATGCTGTCCGACAAAATCGCACCCTCCGGCGTGCGCATCATCGGCACGGTGCGGGCGGGCGGATAGGCGGCGATCAACGGCCCCACGCCGTTCTCGGTTTCAGGGTAGATGAACTCCACCGAAACCTCTTTTTCCAGCCCGAAGCGCGCCACCATAAGCCAAGCCGCCAAAGACCAGCTGAAATAGAGGCGGTTACCCAAGATCAATTGATAAGACATTGAAATATTCCCGTTTGCGATGCGCCATTGCTGCACCACAATCGCTTCACGCGAAAGCCCTATAGCGCCATGCGAAGACATTGAACCGCTTAACGCTGACTGAAATCAGAGATTTCAA
>RFUP01000630.1 GCA_009922885.1 Paracoccaceae bacterium | reverse complement strand
TTGATCCCGCCACCCTCATCAAACCGGAAAATCCGGTACTGGTTGGCGTCCGCCGCCTCCAGCCGCGCACAAAGCGGCCCGAGATCGGGGATCAAACGGTCCAGATTTGGCACGTCCGGCAATTCCGCCCAGTCGCGGAAGAAAAACACCATCAGGTTCGCGCCAAGCTCAGGGTCCGTTTCGGCCATCTTGTGGCCCGCCAGAGCCACCACCGCTTCAACTGCGCCCTTCACCACCGAAAGCGTCGCCTCATCCACCCCGAATACCACAGGCGAAATCGGCCTTGCCCAACGAGCGCAAAGATACTGCCCATCCGCCCGCGTGAAGAGCTTCTGAATATCGTCCGGCGTCATTTCACTGCTCTCAATCGAAAAATCCGGCCTGCCCGCGCGGTACAGGCTTGCCCAAATGCGTCCAAGCCGCCTGCGCCAGCATCCGGCCTCTCGGAGTCCGTTGGATCAAACCTTGCTGCAAAAGGAAAGGCTCGATCACCTCTTCAATCGCATCGCGGCTTTCCGAAAGCGCCGCCGAAAGCGTTTCCACGCCCACAGGGCCGCCCTGATAGGCCTCCGCAATCAACGTCAGATAGCGCCTGTCCGCGCCATCCAGCCCCAGATTATCCACGCCGAGCCGCGTCAGCGCATGATCCGCCAAATCGCGCGTCACCCGCCCGTCGCCTTCCACCAGCGCGAAATCCACCACGCGGCGCAGCAAACGCCCCGCAATCCGCGGCGTGCCCCGGGCCCGCCGCGCAATCTCCCGCGCACCGCCCTCATCAGCAGGCGCCCCCAAAAGCCGCGCATTGCGGCTCACGATCTCGTAAAGCTCGTCATCGGTGTAAAACTGCAACCGCGTGGGAATGCCGAAACGATCCCGCAGAGGCGTCGTTAGCAAGCCCATCCGCGTCGTCGCCCCCACCAAAGTGAAGGGCTGCAAATCGATCCGCACCGTCCGCGCCGCAGGGCCTTCCCCGATCACGAGATCAAGCGCGAAATCCTCCATCGCCGGATAAAGCACCTCTTCTACCGCCGGATTGAGGCGATGGATCTCGTCGATGAACAAAACATCGCGCGGCTCCAGATTGGTCAGGATCGCCGCCAGATCGCCCGCCTTCGCCAGAACCGGCCCCGAGGTCATGCGGAAGCCCACGCCCAACTCCCGCGCCATGATCTGCGCCAGCGTCGTTTTACCCAAACCGGGCGGGCCATGGAACAGCGTATGGTCCATCGCCTCGCCCCGCTGCCGCGCGGACTGGATGAACACCTTCAAATTCGCCCGCGCCTCTTTCTGCCCGATGAACTCATCCAGCATCTGGGGCCGCAAGGCGCGGTCATTATCCTCTGGCATCGCTTCGGGCCGCAGGGTCGGATCAGGGCTCGCCATGCCTTACCCTTTCGGTGCCAGAAG
>RFUP01000629.1 GCA_009922885.1 Paracoccaceae bacterium | reverse complement strand
GTATAATTCGGCGCCGCTGGACGCGCGCGCGATGGTGGTGGCAGCGATGGTAGGTATCTGGACTATCCGGCTGGGCAGCTTCCTGTTTACACGCATTCATGCCGCAGGTGGTGCGGATGAACGGTTCGAGAAGATCAAGGTAAATCCGCCGCGTTTCCTGGTTGCATGGACATTGCAAGCGGTGTGGGTGATCTTCACCGCGTCCGCAGCACTGGTTATTATCACAGAGCAAGAAAGCGCGCCGCTGGGACTATTCTTCTGGGTGGGCGCAGCGATCTGGGTGATCGGATTCGGCTTGGAAGTGGTCGCGGATAACCAGAAACGGCAGTTCAAGAAAGATCCGGCGAACAAGGACAAATTCATCCAGAGCGGCCTGTGGGCATGGTCTCAACATCCGAACTATTTCGGAGAGATCACGCTGTGGACCGGCATTCTTGTGATTGCGATGCCGCTGCTTTCAGGCTGGTCATGGCTGGCGGTGATATCGCCCATTTTCGTCTTCCTGCTGCTGACGCGGGTGAGCGGGATCAACCTGCTCGATGGCATCGCCAAAGAACGCTGGGGGGATGATCCGGATTATCAGAATTATCGCAAGAACACGCCAAAGCTGTTTCCGCGCCCGCCAAAGGGGTGAGGGTGGCTACTCTGCCGCTTCCTTTAACTCCGGATCGAAGCGCCATTTGGGTACTTCGCCTTTCTCGCGCAAGCGGGCCGACTCCTCGACTATATACTCGCGGGTCATCGGCACCGCTGCGCGATCTTTCACATACTGGATTTGCCAGTTCACCATCGTGCCATTACGGAAGCTTTGCTCTGCGCCGGCGAGGTAGAACAACCACATGCGGTAAAAAGTCTCGTCATACATCTCCGTGATTTCCTCGCGGTGCATGACGGTGCGTTTGTACCATTCCTCAAGCGTGTAGGAGTAGTGGAAGCGCATCGCCTCCACATCCATAATCTGCCAGCCGGCCTTCTCGCTTTGAGAGACAAGTTCGGACAGTGCCGGAATGTAGCCGCCAGGAAAGATGTATTTGCGCGTCCAGGCATCGGTGAAGCCAGGCTTGCCAGCGCGGACGTGACGGCATTGCCGTTTTACCGTCGGGCGATGCTGGGACTTGCGTATTTGCCCGAGCAACCATCGATCTTTCGTGGACTTACCGTCGAGCAGAACATCCTGTCCATGCTGGAAATAGTCGAACCCGTGCGCGAGCAACGGGACGCCAAACTCGAGGAGATTCTTGAGTCGCTCGATCTTGCCCGGCTGCGCAAGGCGTCGGCCAATTCCCTTTCGGGCGGTGAAAGGCGGCGATGCGAAGTGGCTAAGGCGCTCGCGCTTGATCCGGCGATTATGCTGCTCGATGAACCATTCTCGGGAATTGATCCGCTTACCATCGCCAGCATCAAGCAAC
>RFUP01000628.1 GCA_009922885.1 Paracoccaceae bacterium | reverse complement strand
GCGCGCTTCTGGTGCGGCCTGATCTGCATATCGCGGCGCATTGGAAGCGGGCGGTGCCCGAGGACATCACGGCGGCCCTTGCACTGTCGACGGGGAGGGATGTGGCACGACGCCTTTGGAGGTGGAAGCGGTGTACGAGGCGCTGGCGGAAACGCTCGACGCGGTGGGCGACGAGAAACAGCGGATGTTTCTGGCGAAACTCGCGCTGCTCCTTGCGCGGGACGTGGGGGATGTGGGCTTGGTGCGCCAGCGGATTGAGGACGCGGCCAAGCATCTGGAGGCCTGACCGCTTCCTCGATCGGGGTTAGGTGCGGGGTAGGTCGTCTTCGAGGTAATAGCGGATGTTATCCTCGAAACTTTCGTCGGCGGCGAGGCCGAGTTCGAGCGATTTTCCGGCGTGGATGTCCCAACGCCAGCCCATGACGATGCGTTCGATTTCGGGCTGGCTTTCCCAACGGATGAGCTTGGCGGGGGCGGGGCCTGCGACGGCGGTCATGGCGTCGATCAATTGCTGGATGGTCCAGATCTTGCCGGGCATGATCATGGCGCGGTTCAGGCCGATTTTCTCTTCCGCAACTTCCGCGCCGCGCACGAGGTTTTCGGCGCACATGCGGGGTGAGAGGTAATAGTGCGGGAAGTCGGGGCCGACGGGGCAGATGGCTTCCTGACCGTTCAAGGGCTCGCGCAGGATCGAGGACATGAAGGACGACGCCGCGCGGTTGGGTTTGCCGGGGCGGACGGAGATGGTGGGGAGGCGGAAGGCGCGGCCGTCGATGAAGCCTTTGCGCGAATAGTCCTGCACCAGCATTTCACCGATGGCTTTTTGCGTGCCGTAGGAGGTTTGCGGGTTGAGGATCACATGGTCGGTGATCGGGTTCGGGGCTTCGCCGCCGAAGACGGCGATGGAGGAGGAGAAGACGAGCGTTGGCTTGGTGCCCAAGGCGCGCGCGCGTTCGAGGACGTTCATCGTGCCGTGGAGGTTGATCTGCATGCCGGTTTCGAATTCGGCTTCGGCATGGGCCGAGACGATGGCGGCAAGGAGGTAGATCACATCGGTGCCCTGCGGGATCGCGCGCGCGACGGAGGCGGGATCGGTGATGTCGCAGACGATGCTGTCGCAGCCTTGGGTGGTGGGCGGTTCGACGATATCGGCGAGGGAGATTTTGCCGATGGTCTTGCCCTTGAGGTGGCCGCGCGCGGTGAGGTTTTTCGCGAGTTTCTGGCCGACGACGCCGCCGCCGCCGAGAATGACGATATTCATGTTGAGGCTCCCGAAAGGGCGGCGGGCACGAGCGCGCCGCGATGTTGGATGACGTTGGAGGCAAGGCGGATGGCGGCGGTGGCCGCATCGCGCGGGCTTTGGCCCGTGGCGAGGCCTGCGAGGAAGCCGCCTGCGAAACTATCGCCTG
>RFUP01000627.1 GCA_009922885.1 Paracoccaceae bacterium | reverse complement strand
CTCAAATGCGACGGCGACCGGCATGTCGCGGAGAGTCTTCTGCCCTCGTGTGCTCACGGGGTTAGGGGGCTCTTTGCTCAGGCTCCCAGCATGGGTATCTCAGAGTTATTAGTAATAGATCTTAATCAGGAGGAACTATGTCAATCGAAAACGAACTGGATCAGGACGCATGGACACGGTGGGTGGCGTATCGAGTATCGATCAAGAAGCCGATCAAGCCTGCGAGCGAAAACGCGATGAAACTGAAACTGTCGCGGTACGGAAACGATCAGGCTGAAGTCGTCGACCAGTCGATCGCAAACCAGTGGCAGGGATTATTCGATCTCAAGAAAACACTGGCGCCCGGTGAGAAACCGAAAAAGACCCGCGAGCAGATCGCCGCGGATGACGCCAACTGGCAGTGGAAGATTCAGCAGGCGGAGAAAACCGCCCACTCGATCGCTGCAGACCCGATCGGCGAATTGCGTATGCTGGATGCCGTACTTGCTCGCCTAACCTTCCAGCAGGACGACCCGTCGTATCACGATCGTCTCGAACAACTGAAGTCGAAGGCCGCGGCAAAGATCGGTGCGCTGCAGCCGAAGGTTGTTCTCGGCCACCCTGATCTGCGTGGAATGGTGCGGCAACTTTGGGGTGAGCGCGGCGTCACTCGATTGGCGATGCGAGCGGAAAATGCCTAAAAAACTAGTGCTTTTTGCATCGCCCTGCGTTAAAATCCCTATGTTTCTCGCTGTTTAACAATATGCACTTTCCACAATCTTGGACCCGACAGGGACTCAAGCGATGCCCCGTGTGCGGCGTCGAGATGACTGGGGGTCGACCTTGCGGTAGTCACAAGCGTAGGGAGAAACGCCTGCGCCGCAAGGCCGCCCCGGCCTCGATGCTAGGGCATGTGCCGCCAGAGGAAAACGGTGATGCCGAGCAGCATCATCACGGTGCCGATGAAGAACAGCACGGCGACGCCGGGGAACGATTCACGGTTCTGTCCTGACTCGTAGAGCGCAAGGGCGGTCGCGCAGACGATGAACAGGAAGCCGAGCGCAGTCATCTCTCACCTCTCGTTCGAATCGCGGCGGCATAGTTTTCCGCCGTTGGCGGTTTGGCTTCGTAACCAAATTCCTTGGCAGCAATCCTGAACGTCTCTGGCAACTTTTCGCATACCTCTGCACACGCCTCCCGTTCGGCCAGCACCGCCATGTGCAACTTCTCCCACCAAACGAGCGATGCCCACTTCATCGTGGGGTTGCGCGCCTCGTAGAACTCTTTGGCCATCTTCACAGCATCGACTTTCATTGCTTCACCGACACAGTCGCTTCCGCCTGATCCGCGGCGACCATCAAGGCCGCTCGGGACTGCGCCATCTGCAAAAGCATGTCGTACAGGAACCGCCCCGCAAGGTTGAACCGCTC
>RFUP01000626.1 GCA_009922885.1 Paracoccaceae bacterium | reverse complement strand
GGGGGCGTTATTGCCTGACTTCGGGGGGTGGAGCGAGGGTTGGTGCATGACGCTCCGGTTGCTGTGACCGGGCCAGTAGAAAAGAAGGATCAAACCCATGCACCGCAAGTTCATCGCTACTGTCATGGCTGCCGCAATTGCCGTTACCACCATCGGCGCCGCCCCTGCAAAGGCCGGGGATAAAGAACTCGCTCGCTTCATTGTTGGGGTGGCTGCACTCGGCGTGATTGCCGCCGCGATCAATGACGCAGACCGCAAGGAAAACCGCGTGGCGCGGCAGGATCACGCGCCTGTGGTGGTGCCGCCGCGCCATGAACGCCCCGCCCGTTTGGAGCCGCGCCCGTTGCCGGATCGTGCTCGCGTGACGGTGTTGCCTGCGCAATGCGTGCGGCAGGTTTCGGATCGCCGTGGCACGCGCAACGTGTTCATGGCGGGCTGCCTTGAGCGGAATGACGTGCGGATGTCGCGCCTGCCGGAGCGGTGTGAGATGTCTGTAATCGGGCAGCGCGGCCATGAGCGCACGGCCTATGATGCGCGCTGCCTGTCGAACAACGGATATCGGGTGTCGCGGCGCTAAGGCGATACGCCAGCCCGCGCGAAAGGCAGGCGAGCAGGGCCCGACAGAGAGGGTGAGGGGCGGCCCGGGGGAAACTCCGGGCCGTTTTCCTGTTGCGGGCTGGAAGGCGCGATGCGATGCCATGGCTATGGGACCGGATTTTACGCATGAGCTGGCTTTGCAGGCCGAGGGGTTTCTCCGCATCGCGGGGGTGGACGAGGTGGGCCGTGGGCCGCTGGCTGGGCCTGTGATGGCCTGTGCTGTGGTGCTGGATCCGGAGCGCATTCCCGAGGGTCTGAACGACTCGAAGGCGTTGAGCGCGAAGAAGCGCGAGGCACTGGCGGAAGAGATTCTCGCGGTGGCAGAAGTTTCTGTGGCGGAGGCCTCGGTGGAGGAGATCGACAGCCTGAACATCTTGCGCGCGTCGCATCTGGCGATGGTGCGTGCGATTCAGGGGTTGAGCCGCTTGCCGGATATGGCGCTGATCGACGGGAACCTTCTGCCGCGTGATTTGCCCTGCGCCGGACGGCCTTTGATCAAGGGAGATGCGCTTTCCTTGTCGATTTCTGCGGCCTCAATTGTGGCAAAAACGCGGCGCGATAAGTTGATGATGGATTTGGCGCAACAGTTTCCCGCCTACGGATGGGAGAGGAATGCCGGATACCCGTCTAAGGCTCATCGGCAGGCGCTCCTAGATTTTGGGGTTACCCCGCATCATAGACGTTCCTTCAAGCCGGTACACAATATCTTGTATCAAGCGAATTCTGTAAGTGACTGATTCAAAAAAGAATTTGACCGCGAATCAGGTTTGAATCATCTTTTGCCTACCAAGAGCGCCCGCTAGAGGCGCCGG
>RFUP01000625.1 GCA_009922885.1 Paracoccaceae bacterium | reverse complement strand
GCAGAATGCCTTTGGGTGTCTCCATCATCGCCCAGATCTCGCGGCCCTCGGGCAGCATCGCCGCCAGCGCATCGATATCTGCCGCACCATTCACTTTCGGCAACAGGAACGCATCGCACTTCGCATCGCGCAGCGCTTCCACATCGCCCTTGCCCCAGTCGGTATCCAACCCGTTGATGCGGATAATCTTCAGCTTCCGGCCATAGCCATCCGCCTCCAGCGCCGCTTTCAGCGTCGCCCGTGCCTCAACCTTCGCCTCCGGCGTTACCGCATCTTCCAGATCGAAGATGATCGCATCCACAGGAAGCCCACGCGCCTTGTCGAGGGCACGGTCCTTGGAGCCGGGGATGTAAAGCACGGAACGGGTGGGGCGTGGCGTCTGCATGAGTCTCTCCGGTAACAATCTTGCGCCAGAGATGCGCCAATCTTGCCGGAAAATTCAACCCCATTTTCGCCGCATCGCAGAAATCACCGATCTTTCCGCTGCGTCGCAGCCCTAAATACGGACAATCCGAAGCGTCGCGCGCAGGATTAACCCCTCTTCAAAGCCTCGAGCGCAGCCTTCCCAAAATGCGCCCCTCCCGAGCGCCCGCTTTGAAAGGAAGCCCATGACCGACCTTGAACGCGCCCTGCTCCTGTCGCCCCTCCTCGCCCTCGCCGCACCCACTTACGGCCACAGCCAGCCCGCCACCTGCCTGCCGCGCGCGGCCCTCGTCGAGGATCTCGGCACGCGCTATGGCGAAACACCCCAATCCATCGGCCTCGGCTCTAACAACGCCCTGATGGAGCTTTTCGCCTCCCGCGAAACCGGCACATGGACAATCGCCCTCACGCTCCCCAACGGCCAATCCTGCCTGATCGCCTCCGGGCAAGCCTTCGAAACCCTGCAGTCCGCCCCGAAGCCCCCGCGCGCCTGAGGCCCACCGAAAATTACTTTAGCGCGAAGTCTAACGAATTCCTGCAGACAGCCGTTGATCAACTTGAGGCGAAAACCTCGTCTTCCCTTGTTCCCCCCAAGACTGAGGGCGCTTCTCCTCCCGGAGCGCCCTCTTTTTAGGTCAGCCCGTCCCAGATCAGCTTCGTGCCCGTCAGCACCAGCGCCACATAGGTGATCGCGAAAAACACCCGCTCCGGCACCATGTGATGCGCCTTCACCCCAAGCCACGCCCCCAGAACCGCCACAGGCGCAAGGATCAGATCGGCCAGCAAAGTCTCCGCCGTGAAAATCCCCAGAAACGCATAGGGCACCGCCTTGGCGATATTGATCGCCCAGAAGATCAGCACCGTCGTCGCCTGAAACTGCGTCTTCTGCAGTTTCCTTGAAAGAAGATACACCGCCGCAGGCGGCCCGCCCGAACGGGAGCTGGACGAAACCTTTGACACCGCGACGCCCGCCACCTCGGCCAGGTA
>RFUP01000624.1 GCA_009922885.1 Paracoccaceae bacterium | reverse complement strand
GGCGATTACGAAGGCAAGAAGCGCAAGGATCGGCGCACGCTGGCCATTCTTGCGCCGACGAACAAGGCGGCGAGTGTTTTGCGGCTGCGCGGCGTTCCGGCGACCACCATTCACCGCATTCTCTATACCCCTGTTTACGATCCGGTTTACGAGCGCTTGGCCGATTGGTTGAACGGCGAGGGCAAGGGCGAGCGCCCGGAAGTGCCCGGCATGACGGACGCGGCGATGGATCGCGCGCTCCAGTTTTTCCGCACCCATGCCTCTATTCCGGCGGCCTTGGCGGCGGCGGGCTTGCGTGGTTCGGATTTTATCACCGGATGGAAGCGGCGCGAGGAGCCTCTGGATATTGGCTTCATCGACGAAAGCTCGATGCTGGAAGATCGCCAGTTCGACGACCTGCGCGAGATTTTCTCGACGCTGATCCTGTTCGGTGATCCGGCGCAGTTGGCGCCTGTGGGGCAATCGGGCACGATGGTGTTCGAGCGTTTGGGCAAGCCCCTGCAACTGCAGTTGAACCGCATTCATCGGCAGGAAGCCGATAACCCCATTCTGGACCTTGCGCATGCCTTGGCCGATCCGGACCTCAGCTTCGAGGATTTCGAGCGGATGGTGCAGGGGGCTGCGCGGCGCGATGAGCGGGTGGTCTGGGCCGAGCGGGTGGAGAGCGATCTGATGGCGCGCTCGCCCGTTCTGGTGTGGCGCAATGCAACGCGTATCCGGCTGATCACGGCGTTTCGTGCCGCCCATGGCGCGCCGGAAACCGAGCTGTTGGAAGGCGAGCCGCTGATCTGTGACGGGATCGAATTACCGTTGAAACACAGGAAGAAGCGGATCGATCTTGAAGCGCGGGGCCTCATCAAAGGCGCGCAGGTGATTTATCTCGGGCCGGGGAAGCGGGCCGGATTTTCGCGTTTGCATGTGATGGGGGCGGAAGAGCCGCAGCTTTCCGCGGCTTCCATCGTGAAGATCGAAAAACCTGATGATGAAGAGCCGTTCATCCCCTTTGCCGCGCATATGGGCGCGGCTTTCCTGCATGGGGCTGCGGTGACGATCCACAAGGCGCAAGGTTCGCAATGGGAAGACGTGCAGGTGTTTGCGCCCGACCTTTACGCGGCGGCGCGGATGGGGCGGATGGAGGCGGGCATTCCTTTGTGGAAGCGGCTCGCTTACGTGGCGATCACGCGGGCCGAAAAGCGGTTGCTCTGGGTGGTGCGCAACCGCCTTTCGCGCCCTTCTGGCCCGCTTCGGGTAGATGACCTGAAGACCGGGCCTGCGCCTTTGGCGCTGGAAGCGGAAGAGATGGGTTAATCCCAGATCCCGAGGTCATGTAGGATTTGGACAAAGATTCCCGTTCCTGTGGGGATAAGTTCATCGGGGAAGTCGAAATCCGGATTGTGGAGCGCGGGCGTGG
>RFUP01000623.1 GCA_009922885.1 Paracoccaceae bacterium | reverse complement strand
CCGCCTCGCGCGGTGGAGCGGCCGGGCGCGAAGGCTCGGGGATTTCGGCCTCGGTCTCCGGAGCGTCGGAGAAGGCTTCGATCAGCGAGCTAGAGCGCCGGATACGGAACTTCTTAGCCTTGGGTTTCATAGTCATAGAGCTGTTTCGCTTCTTCCAAGGTATCGAACATATAGAGTTTTCCGCCCATCAATACGGCTGCAGAGCGGGCGAATTTTTCGAGCGTCTGCGCTTGGTGGCTGACGATGATGACCGTGGTGGTCCGCAGCCGTTCGCGCAGGATATCGCCTGCTTTCTTGTTGAACTCGACATCTGTCGAGCCGGGCATGCCTTCGTCGATCAGGTAGATGTCGAAATCGAGGGCGAGCATCAGGGCAAAGGTAAAGCGGGCCTTCATGCCGGAGGAATAGGTGCCGAGGGGCTGGTCGAAATATTCGCCCAGACCGCAGAGCCAACGGCAGAAGGCTTCGACATAATCGGGGTCGAGGCCATAGAGGTGGGCGATATAGCGCGAGTTTTCCACCGCTGAATGGCGCGAGACGACGCCGCCCATGAACCCGAGCGGGAAGGAGATGCGGCAATCGCGGCGGATGATGCCCTCGTCGGGTTTTTCCAGCCCGGCAATCATGTTGATCAGCGTGGTCTTGCCCGTGCCGTTCGGTGCGAGGATGCCGAGAGAATTGCCAAGTTCCACACGGAAAGACACGCGATCAAGGATCACCTTGCGCTGCGTGCCCGTCCAGAAGGACTTGCTGACATTCTCAAATTCGAGCATCGACGGCTCCGTTCTGCTCTGGTCTGCGCCGGTTCTTCCGGCTGGTTTTGGCGTCTTTGACCATACGCTCGGCTATTATGTCGGAACGCAGGGTGTTTTTACAATCTTTCTTGGCGAAATTATGGCCTTTTGGTCAGGAACGCGAAAGGGCGCGGGGTTTCCCCCACGCCCTTGCAAAACCTGTGCCGTTGATCAGAGTTCGACTTTCTCGACGCGGGTGAGTTTGCCGACCACAATCGAGACAATCGCCGCTCCGAAGGAGAAGAGCGCGCCCATCTTGGCGGCGTCCTGCACCGGGCCCGGACCGAAGGCGACCGAAGCCACGAAGAGCGCCACTGTGAAGCCAATGGCCGCCACACATCCGACCACCACGAGATCAATCGTGCGCATGCCTTCGGGGAGGCCGAACTTCAGCGTATGCGCGCCGATATAGCCCATGATGAAGATGCCCAGGGGCTTGCCGATCAAGAGGCCTGCCAGAACGAGCCAAGTGGGCTCGCCGATGGCCGAGAATTCGACGCCTGCGTTCAAAAGCCCGAAGAAGAAGAGAACGACTTCCACAGGATGCTTCAGCGCATGTTCGATATCGTTCAGAAGATCGTGCAGATGGGTTTCCGCTTCCGAGAAGATGCCGAAGG
>RFUP01000622.1 GCA_009922885.1 Paracoccaceae bacterium | reverse complement strand
CGCGCCTCCATCAGCACATCTGCACTTTCTCTTCCACCACCAGGGCGAAAGCGGGTTAACTTTTCTGCCTCTTTCAAGATGCCAATGGTGGGACAGGCAACATCTATGACATCTTTTGAAAATGGATTAATTTCGGACACGGTATTGCAACCAGTTATTAGAAAGACTGTTGCAAATGCTAAGGGGCGGAATGAGAAAATCATGGCAGCTCGCATAGACTCGAATAATACGACCCTATATTCAGGAGCTAAATCTCGCAATCGAACTTGAATTCAATGACCGCATCAAAAACCAACCTTTCAGATGCGCCCGCAGAAGACCTCACCGTGATTCTTGGCCAGTTCCAGCCGACGGACTTTGCCTTCTTTCGCATTGGGGAAGTCGCACTCGGCACGCTGGAGCCCGGCGCCGAGCTGGCGAGCCAACCCCTCGTCGGCACGATTCTTAGTGATGAGCTTGCAAGCTATAACGGCCTTGGCCTTTACGTGGTACGCACCGCCGGCGGCCGGGCCGACGCGCCTATTGAAGACTTCTATCTGTCCGATTACTTCGCCGACCTTTCCGGGGCCGGCGCGACCTATGAGAGCGCCTTTGAGGCCCAGGCGGTCCGCTTTTTTTTCGATGGCGACGATGACGGCGTCAGCGATTACAACGCAGAGCGCTTCGGCGCCTATAACGACGACCGCGCGGCCCCGTGGACCGTCACCGTGGCCGCCTTCGTAGACGAAGAAGCCCGGGCCATCACCCGCCGCCCCCGAACCCGGATTGATCACCTTATCGCCCACAGCAACAACATCTTTGCGGAAAGCGGCGTCAAAGGGCGGGTGGAGCTGAGCCTTTACAGCGAGGTTGGGAGCTCCCAGGGACGCCCCATCAGCGATGCCAGAGGCCTTGATGTCCTCGATACCCTGATCGCCTTCCAAGCCCCTTTCCAAAGCGCGGAAGCCGCCTTTAACGACAGCCGCTCGGATCTGATCGTGGCCTTTGCCCGCTCCTCTGAAGCGGAAGCCTTTTGCGGAGTCGCCCCAGGGGCGGGCTCCGCCGACGGGAACCTCTTCGGGCCGGCCCTGCCGCCGAGCCTCAAGGCCCACTTTTTTGTGGTGGGCATTAATTGCCCCGATTCAGTCTTCGCCCATGAGCTGGGGCACGTCGGGGGCCTGGGCCATAGCCGGCGTCAGGAGGAATTGGGGGCCCGATCCTTCGCCCTGGGCCATGGCCTGGATGCGCGCTTCACCACCATCATGCCCTACGGGAGCGTCTACGCAGACGCCTCGGAGATTTCCCTCTTCTCCAATCCCAACCTCCTCGCCTGCGAGGGGGAGGCCTGCGGCGTTGCTCGTTCCACCCCCTTCCAGGCGGCAGATGCGGCCTTTACCCTGAACCAAACCCTGCCGCACCTCGCCGCCATCAA
>RFUP01000621.1 GCA_009922885.1 Paracoccaceae bacterium | reverse complement strand
TAAGGCCATCAGGACTCCCCAAACTGGTTTTTATTTGAAAGGATTAACCATGGCTCTTGAACGCACCTTTTCTATCATCAAACCTGATGCAACGCGTCGTAACCTGACTGGCGCTGTTGCGGCTCGCCTTGAAGAAGGTGGTCTTAGAATTGTCGCCCAAAAGCGCATTCACATGACCCGTGAACAAGCAGAAGGGTTTTATGCCGTTCATAAAGAACGCCCTTTTTTCAATGATCTGGTCGCTTTCATGATTTCTGGGCCTGTGGTTGTTCAGGTGCTGGAAGGTGAAAATGCCGTTGCGCGCAACCGTGAGATTATGGGGGCTACAAACCCTGCTGATGCCGCCGAAGGCACTATCCGCAAAGACTTTGCCGAAAGCATTGAGGCGAATTCGGTTCATGGTTCTGACAGCCAGGACAACGCTGCGATTGAGATTGATTATTTCTTTAACGCAGACGAAATTGTCGGCTAATTCCGATGTTGGATTGAAAATCACTTGCATGGAAAAAGGGGGCAGATAGCCCCCTTTTTTATGGCCTGATGCACGCGGTAAAACTAGAGCAGGAAATAGGCCATCAGAAGCAAAATAACAGCAATCAAAATAGCCGAGTTGCGCATAAAGCCCATAAAGCCTCTATAAAACTCAAAGCTTTGCCGTTCTTGCGAATCAAGATGAGATGTATCCATTGCCTTTGCCCCCTTATATTCTGTTACGGGTATTTTAACTGACCTTATCTCTTTTTGCATCAAGAAATCATATGATGATGACTTTATTTTTCAGCCATTTCCTTAGAATGGAACGGGCAAGTGGGCAGAGGCCATTGCATATGCTGTTCCATGCCTGGAATATGCCCCGGAATAGCACCTGATCGGTGATCCAAACGCAATTGCCCTTGATCGGTTCGGATTGTGATGAGACCTGCGGCTATCGCCCCTATCACGGCAGGATATAGTTTATGTTCTTCGGCTAACACTCTGGCCGCCAAACGGTCTTGATCATCTGCTGTGTTCACGGCAACCTGATGTTGGGCGACGATAGGGCCGTCGTCTAATTCAGCGGTGACAATATGAACACTACACCCATGTTGTTTTGCCCCATCATCCAGTGCGGGCGCGCCGAGCGCATGATCAGCGTGGAGTCGGGCGCGGACGGCCGCGCGGTGGCGGAGGTCCGTGCCCGCGTCGCCAAGCGGGCACGAGATCTTTTCGCGGCCGGCGCGGTGCGGGTTGAGGTGTTCGCGGCCGCCGAGTTCGGCGGCCACAAGATCGCCGAGTACGAGGCGGCCGACGATGCCCCGTGACCTAAGTGCGGCCCGCGCCGCCGCTGTTTCGGGAGGGCTGCTCGCCCTGCGGGTGTTCGAGGCGCAGTGCGCCTTGAGGGCCCAGGGCTTTGTGGTCTCGGGCCGCACCCTCCAGCGCTGGAGGG
>RFUP01000063.1 GCA_009922885.1 Paracoccaceae bacterium | reverse complement strand
GGTGGAGCCAAGGGGGATCGAACCCCTGACCTCTTGCATGCCATGCAAGCGCTCTCCCAGCTGAGCTATGGCCCCTACCTTGGGAACGCCCCTTGAGGCGTCGTGGCCGCTACTTAGATTTTGATGCGGGCGGGATCAAGCGGAAAATTCCGCCCGCATATCAGACCCCAAAGGGATCAGAGTTCTTCTTCTTCGCCTGCGACGTCGGTCAGATCATCGAGGGAGACGTTGTCGTCATCCTCTTCCTCGAGAAGATCATCATCGATGTCCAGATCGACGTCATCATCGTCCAGAACATCATCATCTGCGTCCGCAGCGTTCATCTTCGACTTGCGGCCTGCACCATCTTCGGCGTCGGCTGCAATCATGCGGCCACGATGCACCTCAAGCTCCACAACCTCACCCGTGTACGGGCTGACGATCGGACGCTTGTTCATGTCGTAGAAGCGCTTGCCAGTGGTCGGGCAGACGCGTTTCGTGCCCCACTCTTCCTTCGGCATGGGAATCCCCTTCGCTTGAATGCCTTGCTGATTCCGCGCCAACTGCCATAAGCGAAAGGTCAAGTCAAAGCCTTTGGCACCGGAAACCTGCGATGGCCCAGCATATCCTCCCCGGAACCCCTCCGGTGGAACTGATTTTGCGAAAATCCGCTCGCGCGCGCCGCATCTCGCTCCGCGTGTCGCGCCTTGATGGCCGCGTCACGCTCACCATGCCGCCCTATGCCTCCGAGCGCGAAGCCCTCGCCTTCGCCGCGGAGAAGGCCGACTGGCTCCGCCGCCATCTTGCCGCCCGTCCCGCTGAAACACGCGTCTCCGTGGGCTACGAATTGCCCGTCGAAGGGCGGATGCTCACGCTGCAAAGTGCGGATCATGGCCGCGCGCCGCGAATCGAGGGCGATCTCTTCCTGATCCCCGGCCTAGAAGCCCGCGCCGCCACCCGCGCCGCCGCTTTCCTGAAGCTCCGGGCGCGCGACAGGCTGGCCGAGGCCTCCGATCGCTACGCCGCCAAACTTGGCCGCCCCTACACCTCCCTCACCCTGCGCGACACCCGGTCCCGCTGGGGGTCCTGCACCACGGAAGGCGCGCTCATGTATTCGTGGCGTCTCATCATGGCGCCGCCCGAGGTGCTTGAGTATGTCGCGGCCCACGAGGTCGCGCATCTCGCAGAAATGAATCACTCGTCAGCCTTCTGGAAAACCGTCGGCCGCCTCTATGGCCCCTACGCTGAGGCGCGTGCATGGCTCAAACGCGAAGGCCACCGCTTGCACCACTACCGATTCGATTGACCTTGCCTGTGTTTGTGATCACAAACGGGCTATGAGCATTCCGCCCCGCCCCGAACCCGTTCTGTCCGCCCATGACCGCATCTATCGCGGCCTGCGCACCCGTATCATGCACGGCGATATCGAACCGGGCCAACCCCTCACGCTGCGGGGCCTCGGCAAGGAATTCGGCGTCTCCATGACGCCCGTGCGCGAAGCCATCAACCGCCTCGCGGCTGAAGGCGCACTCACCGTATCCTCCTCTGGCCGCATTTCCACGCCCGAGCTGTCGAACGAACGGATCGAGGAACTCGCCGCCCTCCGCGCACTGATCGAGGTCGAACTGGCCTCCCGCGCCCTGCCGCGCGCCCATATGGCGTTGATCGAACGCTTGCAGACGATCAACACCGCCGTAGGCGACGCCGCCGCGCGGGGCGATGCTGTCAGTTACATCCGCTCGAATCTCGAATTCCACCGCACGCTCTATCTGCGCGCCCAAGCCCCTGCGATGCTTGCGATGGCCGAAACCGTCTGGCTCCAACTCGGGCCGACGATCCGCTCGCTCTACACGCGCCTCCGTCGTAAAGATCCGCCGCAATATCACCGCCTGATCATCGCTGCCCTCAAGGCAGGCGACGAACCCGGCCTTCGCCTCGCCGTCCGCTCGGATGTCACACAAGGGCTGAAAATGCTTCAGGGATAAGTCAGGCGAATTTCAATGCCGCGATGCCGGCAACGATCAAAACGATACCCGCCACGCGCAACGCGTTCATCGGTTCGCCCAAGAAAATCACGGCCGCAATCGCCGTGCCCACCGCACCGATGCCCACCCAAACCGCATAAGCCGTGCCCACAGGCAGATCCCTCATTGCCGCCGAAAGCAGCCAGAACGACGCCAGCGCCCCGCCAATCGTGATGACAGACGGCCAGAACCGGGTGAACCCATCGGAATATTTCAGCCCGAGCGCCCAGCCCGTCTCCATCAGCCCCGCCAGAACGACGAGCACCCAAGGCGACATTACGCAGCGAGCCCTTTCGATCCCATCGAGAGGAACTTCTTCCGTCGCGCGTCGATCAGCGCTTTCGGCTTCATAGTCGAAAGCTCCGCGAGCATTCCAGCAATCGCGTCGCCCACGGCTTCGAGAGTGTGCTTTCTGTCGCGATGCGCGCCGCCCAGAGGCTCCGAAATGATACGGTCGATCACGCCGAGCTTCTTCAGATCCTGTGCGGTGAGCCGCAGCGCTTCCGCCGCTTCGCGCATCTTCTCCGAATCTTTCCACAGGATCGAGGCACAGCCTTCCGGCGAAATCACCGAATAGACCGAATGTTCGAGCATGGCGACGGAATTGGCCGTCGCGAAAGCCACAGCCCCGCCCGAACCGCCTTCACCGATCACCACCGAAACCAGCGGCACCCCGATCTGCAGGCACTTCTCGGTCGAGCGCGCAATCGCCTCCGACTGCCCCCGCTCTTCCGCACCCTTGCCCGGATAGGCACCGGGCGTGTCGACGAGGGTAATGACGGGCAGGCGGAACTTGTCGGCCATTTCCATCAAGCGGATCGCCTTGCGGTAGCCTTCCGGGCGCGCCATGCCGAAATTGCGCTCGATCCGCGTTTTAGTGTCATGGCCCTTCTCATGGCCGATCACCATCACGGGCTTGTCCTGAAACCGCGCGAGCCCGCCCATCACCGAATGGTCGTCCGCGAAGTTGCGGTCGCCAGCGAGGGGGGTGTACTCGGTAAAGAGCGCGTCGATGTAATCCTTGCAATGCGGACGCTCCGGATGACGCGCGACCTGGCATTTCCGCCAAGGTGTCAGATCCTTGTAGAGCGAGACCAATAGGTCTTTCGCCTTCTTGTCGAGGGCAGCGGCTTCGCCTTCCACATCCATCTCGGGATTGGCCCGCGCCAGCGCGCGCAGTTCCTCGGCCTTGCCTTCAATCTCGGCAAGGGGGCGTTCGAAGTCGAGGTAATTGGTCATCGTGACCCTCCGTCAGCATCCGCGCCTATATGGCCTTTGCCCCGTTCGGATGCAACAGATCAGAAACGGGGAAAGGGCAGGGGGCGCTGCCCCCTCTGCCTTCGGCATTCACCCCCGGGATATTTCCAAAAGAGAAATTCGCTTTTAAGGGGCGAGCATCGGCCAGACGACAGGGATAAGCGAGGCCACTAAAAGCACCGCCATCGTCCAGTTGAATACCTTGAGCCGGAGCGGGTTCGAAAGGAGCGCGCGGAGGTTCTGGCCCATCACTGTCCAGAGGCTGATCGAGGGCAAGTTCGTGCAGGCGAAGATGGCGGCCACAGTGGCGACCGCCGAAAATGAGCGATCGGGTGCGTAGAGCGTGATCGCGGTCAGCGCCATTTGCCAGGCTTTCGGGTTCACCCATTGGAAGGCGGCCGCTTGCAGGAAGTTGAAGGGTTTGCCGCGTTTGTCGGCCGTTCCCGGCGCGCTGGCATGGGCTATTTTCCACGCGAGCCAGAGCAGGTAGAGGATGCCGAGGATCGTGAGGATGTCATGGGCCAGTGGCACCGCCTCGAAGAGCCCCATCAGGCCGACACCTACGAGGACCACCATGAAAGAATGGCCAACAGAAATACCCAGCATATGCGGGATCGTCTTTTGGAAGCCGTAATTTGCCCCTGAAGCCAGCAGCATCAGGTTATTCGGCCCCGGTGTAATCGAGGAAACGAAGGCGAAAAGGAGGAGGCCTGTGAGGAGTTCATGCGTCATGGAGGCGGACCATAGCCAAAGACGCGGCCGGGGGAAGGGGCGGTGTGAAATGTTTCAAAGCGGCGTGAGCGGCTCTCTTGCGCCTCAAGCGTTGCGCGCTAGTCTGCCATGCAAACGAGGGAGGGCGACTGGATGCACCCACTGCTGACAGAGAAGGATATCGACGATTACCAGCGCGATGGCGTTGTTGTGATCCGAGGGCTGTTCAAAGACTGGGTCGAGGTGCTGCGCGCGGGCATCGAGCGCAACATGACTGAACCCGGCCCATACGCGTCAGAGAACAAGAAAGACGGCGAGAGTGGGCGCTTCTTCGACGACTATTGCAACTGGCCGCGCATCCCCGAGTTCGAGCAAGTCATCCGCGACAGCGCCGCGGCCGAAGTTGCGGCGCAGTTGATGGGGTCGGAAACGGTGCAAGTGTTCCACGACCACGTGTTGGTGAAAGAACCAGGCACCTCCATGGCCACGCCTTGGCACACCGACGGGCCCTATTATTTCGTCGCAGGCAAGCAGAACGTCAGTTTCTGGTCGCCTCTCGATCCGGTACGCGAGGCTACGCTGCGCTGTGTTCCGGGCTCGCATCGCTGGGAAAAGCCTGTGTTGCCGATGCGCTGGGTGAAAGAAGAGGCCTATTTCCCCAACGTTGAGGATTACATGCTCGTGCCTGATCCCGAGAAGGAGGGCATGCCGATTGCCGAATGGGCGATGGAACCGGGCGATGCGGTGGCCTTCAACTACGATATCCTCCACGGCACCCGCGGCAACACGTCCACCACCCGCAGGCGCGCCTTTTCGCTGCGACTCGTTGGCGATGATGCACGTTTTGTTGAGCGCCCGGGCCGGACATCACCGCCCTATCCGGGGCACGAGATGCAGCCGGGCCAGCGCCTGCGCGAAGATTGGTTCCCGGTGATCTACAAGGCGTGATCCGCCAAAAGAAAACCGCCGCAACGCGAGAGCGTGCGGCGGTCAAACTCGATCCGAAGTGGATCAGAACTTCCCCCGATCCGGGACGGATCAGAACTTCCCCCGATCCGGGACGGATCAGAACTTCCCCCGATCCGGGACGGATCAGAACTTCATAGAGACGCCGACGTTGAAGGCGTTCGTGAAGAGGCGCGTGCTGAGGAAACCGCCGCCCGTCAGATCCACATCGTTCCACGAAGCGGTGAACTGGTAATCCGCGAAGGCGGCCCAGCGGGCGTTGATGTCGTATTTGGCGCCAGCCGTCAGGCGGATCGCCGGGCCCGCGTATTGGAAGCCGAAGGTGCGGTTCACGCCATCATTCGTATCCACATGCGGCATCGCGATACCTACGCCTGCACCGAGGTAGGGGGTGAACTTGCCCCACTTGTTGTCCCAACGCTTGGCGACATTCGCGGTGATCACGTTATGGCCATCGCTGAATTCCAAGCGGTTGAAGCCCAGAGCGGCCTTATCAGCCGCGCTCGCATAGGCTTTGGTGTGGGTATATTCGATCCCGAAGCCCAAGCCACTTTCCCGCCACCACATGGCGCGCGCACCGTAATAGGGCGGCATAACGAAGGGTTTGCCTTCCCATTTCGTGTGTTTCGAAAATGCCGTCGCCGTGTTCGGGTTGAAGCCCTTCAACTGGCTGTGCGGCAGCGACTGGTGGCCGGTGTAGATGCTGATCTCGCGTTCGGCGGCAACAGCCGGAGCGGCAATGAACAGGGCACCGAGCAGAGCGAGAGCTTTAAGGCGAACGGACATGGAAAAAGAATCCTCTAAGGATAGGGCGTGCTGGGCCCACATAGCTCCAAATCGGGCTTCTCGGCAAGTGATACACATTCTGATTGCAATATGTGTGACATTCTCGCCCCCCTGCGCGCCATTGTCCGCTGGACTGACAGGCGACAACCCGCTAGGAAGCGCCTCGGAAAGGCTGCGGGGGTCCGCGGCCCGAACGCGCATTGGCCCGTTGTGGCCGGAAGATTGGAGAAAACCTCGTGTCCCACGCTGAAGATCACGCAGGCACCCGCAGAGACTTCCTCTATTATGCCACTGCCGGGGCAGGTGCCGTGGCCACCGGCGCTGCCGTTTGGCCTCTCGTCAACCAGATGAATCCCTCGGCCGACGTTCAGGCCCTCTCGTCCATCCGTGTGGACGTGTCCGGGATCGAAGTGGGCACGCAGCTCACCGTCAAATGGCTTGGCAAGCCGGTGTTCATTCGCCGCCGCACCCAGGAAGAAATCGACGCAGCCCGCGCAACCGCTATTTCCGACCTGCCTGATGGCAGCGCCGAGAACGCCAACAAGCCCGGCGCCGACGCAAGCGACGAAAACCGCTCGCTCGACGAAAGCGGCGAATGGCTGGTGATGATGGGCGTTTGCACCCACCTCGGCTGTGTGCCGCTGGGCAATGGCGCAGGCGACTTTGGCGGCTGGTTCTGCCCCTGCCACGGGTCGCACTACGACACCGCCGGCCGTATCCGCAAAGGTCCGGCACCGCGCAACCTCGATATCCCGGTTGCCGCCTTCGAAGACGAATCCACTATTAAACTCGGTTGAGGAAACGCGCACATGTCCGGAATTCCGCACGACCATTACGAGCCCAAGAGCGGCTTTGAGCGCTGGCTTCATTCGCGCCTGCCCATCGTTGGTCTCGCCTATGACACCTTGATGATCCCCACACCCAAGAACCTGAACTGGATGTGGATCTGGGGCATCGTCCTTGCTTTCTGCCTCGGCCTGCAGATCGTCACCGGTATCGTTCTGGTGATGCACTACACGCCGCATGTCGATCTGGCCTTCGCTTCGGTCGAACACATCATGCGTGACGTGAACGGCGGCCATATGCTCCGCTACCTGCACGCCAACGGCGCTTCGCTGTTCTTCTTTGCCGTCTACCTGCACATCTTCCGCGGCCTTTACTACGGTTCGTACAAGGCGCCTCGCGAAGTGACCTGGGTTGTCGGCATGGTCATCTATCTCCTGATGATGGGCACCGCCTTCATGGGCTACGTTCTGCCTTGGGGTCAGATGTCCTTCTGGGGCGCAACCGTGATCACCGGCCTCTTCGGCGCGATCCCGTTCATCGGCGAATCGATCCAGACTTGGCTCCTTGGTGGCCCGGCCGTGGATAACGCCACGCTGAACCGCTTCTTCTCGCTGCACTACCTGCTGCCCTTCGTGATCGCCGCGCTCGTCGCCGTTCACATCTGGGCGTTCCACACCACCGGGAACAACAACCCGACCGGTGTCGAAGTGCGCCGCACCTCGAAAGCAGATGCCGAGAAAGACACGCTGCCCTTCTGGCCCTACTTCGTGATCAAGGATCTCTTCGCCCTTGCTCTCGTGCTTCTGGTGTTCTTCGCCATCGTCGGCTTCATGCCGAACTACCTCGGCCACCCCGATAACTACATCGAGGCGAACCCGCTCGCGACGCCTGCACACATCGTTCCGGAATGGTACTTCCTGCCGTTCTACGCGATCCTCCGCGCCTTCACCGGCGACGTCTGGGTCGTGATGTTCGCAAGCTGGATCTCCGGCGGCATCATCGACGCGAAGTTCTTCGGTGTGATCGCGATGTTCGGCGCGATCATCGCGATGGCATTGGCCCCTTGGCTCGACACCTCGTCGGTCCGTTCGGGTCGCTTCCGTCCGATGTTCAAGTGGTGGTTCGCACTCCTCTGCGTCGACTTCGTCGTCCTGATGTGGTGTGGCGCGATGCCGGCTGAACCGCCCTACTCGACCATCTCGCTCATCGCATCGACCTACTGGTTCGCATACTTCTTCGTGCTCCTGCCGGTTCTCGGTGTGATCGAGAAGCCGCTGCCGGCTCCGGCAACGATCGAAGAAGACTTCAACAACCACTACGGCTCCAAAGCCCACCCGGCTGAGTGAGAAAGGAAACAGGATCATGCTGAAACGTTTTGCGATCACCGCAGCGGCTGCCCTGAGCCTTTCGGGTGCCGCTCTGGCTTCCGGCGGTGAATCTGCCGTCCACGACGTGGCCTTCTCCTTCGAAGGCCCCTTCGGAGCTTACGACCAGTTCCAGCTGCAGCGCGGTCTGCAGGTCTACACCGAGGTTTGCTCGGCTTGCCACGGTCTGAGATATGTGCCGATCCGCACGCTCTCGGACGAAGGCGGCCCGGGCCTCCCGGAAGACCAAGTCCGCGCCTATGCTGCGAACCTCGATATCTTCGATCCCGAACTCGACGACACCCGCCCGCGTACCCCGGCGGACAAGTTCCCCGGTTCGTCGCTCTCGAACGCGCCCGACCTGTCGCTGATGGCAAAGGCACGCGCTGGTTTCCACGGCCCCTACGGCCTTGGCATCAACCAGTTCATCCAGGGCATCGGCGGTCCGGAATACATCGTTTCGCTTCTGACCGGGTACACCGGCGAGGAAGTCGAAATGGCGGGCTCCACCTTCTACGAGAACAAGGCATTCCCCGGCGGTCACATCGCCATGGCACCGCCGCTCTCGGATGGTCAGGTCGAATTCGCTGACGGTCACGACAACTCGGTCCATCACATGGCCGAAGACGTCGCTGCCTTCCTGATGTGGGCTGCAGAACCCAAGATGATGGCGCGCAAGCAAGCGGGCTTCATCGCGGTTCTCTTCCTCTCGGTGCTGACTGTTCTGCTCTACCTGACGAACAAGAAGCTCTGGGCACCCCACAAGGGCAAGAAAACCGCCTGAGGCGACCCTCTGAAATAAAGAACGCCCGTCGAGAAATCGGCGGGCGTTTTCTTTTGATCGAAGGCAAACGGCTATCCGGCTGGTGCAGGCATCACCCCATCCAGCCTTTCAACGCTTCGGGTGGGTCCGCTAGAAGCGCCGCACTTTCCGCAGGGGCTTCTGCCACCCCGTTCGCCACGAGAATCATCAATGGCATCCGCGCCGCTTCCGCCAGATCATGCGTCACCAGAAGCACGGTCGCCCCGCTTTCCTGTGCCGTGCTGCGCACCAGTTCCAGCATCTCTGCGCGTAACGCTGGCCCCAAAGCCGCAAAAGGCTCGTCCAGAAGAATCAAGGCCCGCCCCTGCACCAGCACCCGCGCAATCGCCACGCGCCCTTGTTGGCCTCCCGAAAGTTGCGCAGGCTTCCGCGCCTCGAACTCTGTCAGCCCTACGCGCGCCAAAGCCAAGGCAACCCGCGCCTTCTCTGCTGCTGTTAACCGAAGCGAAGGCGCAATCCCCAAAGCCACATTCTCGAACGCGGTGAGATGTGGGAACAGGTTGTTATCCTGAAACAGCATCGAGAATGGCCGCGCCCCGGGTCGCGCGCCAGCCAAATCCTCGCCGTCCCACAACACCCGGCCTTCCGACGCTTCAAACCCCGCAATTGCCGCCAGAAACGTGGATTTCCCCGCCCCTGAAGGCCCCACAACGGCAACATGCGCGCCCGTGGGCACCCGCAAGGTCGCCGCCAGCCGATAGTCCGGATAGGTCACAAGCATTCGATCAAGTTCAAGCATCGCGG
>RFUP01000620.1 GCA_009922885.1 Paracoccaceae bacterium | reverse complement strand
AGGTGGTGACGGTGGCAGCCCCCGATGGGCGGATTTTGCGCCGGACGCGGTATTTGGCGGATGGGCGCGAGTTTCTGCTGATCGATGATACGCGGGAAGTTGCCCCGGTGCGGGTGAGCGAATTGCCGAAGGTGAAAGCGCCGAAAGCGTCGAATTCGAATGATCCGCTGCGGTTGGCGCTTTTGGCTGCGGCATCGGCTCCGACGGACCGCATGTTCTCGCTCGCACAAATCCGCCAGATTGATGCGGTGCGAAAGCTTGTGCCGGAAATTTCGGTGGAGGCGGTGAAGTTTGCCACGGGGTCTGCAGTGATCCGGCCGGAAGAGGCGCGTTCTTTGTCGGCTTTGGGGCAGGCGATCCGCGAGGCGATTGATGCCAATCCGGCGGAGATTTTCCTTGTGGAAGGGCACACGGATGCAGTGGGGAATGCGGGTTATAACCTCGCGCTGTCGGACCGGCGTGCGGAAACGCTGGCGCTGGCCCTGACCGAGTATTTCGACGTGCCGCCGGAGAATTTGGTGGTGCAGGGCTATGGCGAGAGTGATCTGAAAATCGCAACGCCGGAGGCTGAGACCTTGAACCGTCGGGCGGCGGTGCGGCGGATTACCTCGCTTTTGAACGGCGGGTGAAGCAGGCGGGCCTCTTTTGGAAACAGGAGGGGCCTTGCTCTGCGACTTTCAGGGGGGCAGACTTTGCGAAACGGCGTGCTAGGTTACGCCACGGGGGGACCGCCGGATGGATAAAGTCGAGAATTTTCCGCGCATTGCGCTGGAGTGGCATCGCGCGGGGCGCGGTGCGGCGCTGGCGACGGTGATTGACACGTGGGGCAGCGCGCCCCGGCGGGCGGGAAGCCAGTTGGTGGTGTCGGGCGACGGGGCCATCGAGGGTTCGGTTTCCGGTGGTTGCGTTGAAGGCGCGGTGATCGTCGAGGCGCTGGACGCGCTGGAGGATGGCAAACCACGGGTTTTGACGTTTGGCGTTTCTGACGGGGATGCGTTTGCAGTGGGCTTGGCTTGCGGCGGCACGATCCGCGTGTTGGTGGAGCCTGTGGGCACCGCGTTGCCGGAGGCATTGTTGGCGGAGTTGGTTGCCGCGCGGGAGAGCCGCAAGGCGGTGGCCTATGTGACGGATCTGGAGGCCGGAGGCCCACGCATTTCGACCGACTTCCCCGAACGGATGCGTATGGACCGAACGGGGGTGGAAGAGGACGGACGGACCTTTGTGGCGGTGCATAATCCGCCGCTGCGGCTTTTGGTGGTGGGGGCGGTGCATATCGCGCAGGGGCTGATCGGTATGGCGCAAGCGTGCGGCTATGATCCGGTGGTGATCGACCCGCGCGAGACTTTTGCCACGCCGGAGCGGTTTCCGGGCTGTGAGGTGTTGCACGACTGGCCGGATGATGCGGTGCGTGATCTGGGGCTTGATGGACGCACGGCGCT
>RFUP01000619.1 GCA_009922885.1 Paracoccaceae bacterium | reverse complement strand
CGTGTTGAAGTTTCCATAAGAAAACCCGAACTCACCTTCGAGCACTTCTCCGGGGCGCTTCGTGGTGATCACGATGGCGCCCGCTGCTGCATTCCGGCCGTACAGGGCGGTTTGTGGCCCCTTCACGATTTCGACTTGCTCAATGCCGAAGATGTTGCGGTTGAATGCTTTTGTGCTGCTCAGAACCACGCCATCGATTACGATTGCCACATTCGGGTCGGATGCTCGCACTGCGGTTTGGCCACGAATATTGATGTAAGCCTCGCCCGCGTTGTCCTCCATAAAGGTGACATTGGACGTGGAGCCGAGCAACTCAGATGCCTGGTCCACACCGCCTGCAACCAACTCCTCGCTAGTCACAACGTCGACCTGGATAGGCACGTCCATGAGATTCTGGTCGCGCTTGGTAGCGGTAACAACGATTACGTTCTCTGCACCGCTCATATCATCCTGAGCCGCGATCGTCGGATCCGAAGCCGACCGGTTTTCCTCGTCAGTTTGCGCGACAGCCGCACCTGCAAACAGAAATGATGTGGCGATCGCCCCAAGCGAAGCGGAACTCATTAAACGGAATGCCATAATCCCTCCCGAAAATTCACCAGCTTGCTTTTGGCTTCATTGTGAGCCGAGCTGATAGTTAAAGACACTACATTCTCTTGAGTAGCTTTGCAAGACTGTTCGGAATTTTATTTAACCGTCGCGAATATTCGGAAATTCTATGTCAAAGCGTCCTCAAGCGGGAAGGTGCGGATATGACCGTCCCAATCTCGGGCCGCTTCGGCAATCTTTCGATACATCCCGCGAAGCCCCGGCCCTTCCTCGTAAAGTTCGGTGAAAAATCCGACCGAGGATCTCGTATCCATGTAAGCGAACTTGTCGCCGGCAAAGGTGCCTCGCGAGTTCATTTCAAATCCGTTTGAGACATGGTCGCGAACGGCCTGTTCGAAGTCTGAAACGAATGTCGCCACATGATGAAACCCGGTCTGGCCCGGCGCGAACATGTCGGAATAAACCGAAGGGCCGTTGCCGATCGGCTCAACCAATTCAATCTGCAGGTCACCCGCCATGCCCATCGCGACGCTGATAGCAAGGGTCGAGTCGGTCCCTTTATAATCAATGGGCACGCCGCTGAGATCCTTCGCGACGAAGAAGGGGCCGGCGTTACGTGTCTCGATCCAATTGTCGATCGCTGCGTCGAGATCATCGACGATAAAGCAGATCTGAACGATTTCCGATGACGTTTTCATGTCCTCTCCTTGAGTTTTCTGCTTGGTCTATTGCTCGCCTGTGTTCGAACATATGTCGCCGAACGCGCCTTCGCGCGCCCTGCGCTCGGCCTCGTCTTCCGATAGACCGATCTCGTGTAGAACCTCGGCTCTGTGTTCGCCAAGCTTCGGCGGAGCCGACATCCGCACCGTCGTTCGGCCGGACATGGCAATT
>RFUP01000618.1 GCA_009922885.1 Paracoccaceae bacterium | reverse complement strand
GCGTCAGCACGCCGCAAGATGCGCGCATCCGCGCAACCGCAGGCGCGTTCTATAGCGATCTGGAGCTCAAGGAACTCAATGACTTCGCCTATCCCGGCTCGCAGTTTGTGCGTGGTTCGGATGGCGTGACGACCGGCTTCCTGCCCAACTTCCCGCTGACCAACGCAAGCGCGGCCGGCGGCGGCAATTCGTCGACTGGCTATTTCCAGGAAGCCGGACCATTCCCGACTGTTGTGATTTTCCGCAACGATATCCGCCGCACGGACGAGCAGCTGGGCATCTTCGGTGAAGTTGCTTTCGATATCATTCCGGATACGCTCACGCTCGCAGGTGGCGCGCGATATTATGATACCGAGGTTGACCTGGAAGGCAGCGCGAACTCGTCCTTCTTCAACCTTAATTCGGCTATTTTCGGCCCCAATGCGGGTGCGGCACCTGGCACAGGGGCAGATGCCCAGCTTGCTGGTACCAACATCAGCGCTCAATTTGCGCCAGACAATGCGGTGGGTGCGCCCGACACCGCTTCGACTGATGGCTTCATCTTCAAAGGGACACTCACGTACACGCCAAATAGCGACCTGATGTTCTATGCGACCTATTCGGAAGGCTTCCGCCCGGGTTTGCTCAACCGTCCAGGTGGTGCAAGCAACGGCGCAGGCTTTACCGTGCCTTATGCGCTCGATACCGATGAGGTGAAGAACTATGAAATCGGTTGGAAAACCGATCTGGCTGACGGCCAGTTGCGATTGAACGGCAGTGCTTTCTTCGTCGATATCAGCCGCCTGCAGACCACTATCTTCGATCCGAGCATCACTAACCTGTTCTTCTCGGACAATGCGGCCGATGCCGAGATTATGGGTGTGGAAGCAGACTTCACCTTCGCACCTTATGCGGTGCCGGGCTTGACCGTAGCCGGTGCATTTTCCGTTCTCGACACAGAGATCACGGATGTGCTTACGCCAACCAATGACGTTGTTGTCGGTGAAGAGCTCGCATTTGCACCGTCATTCCAGGGCAACATGCGTGCGCGCTATGAATGGGATCTGAGCAACACGCTGGAGGCCTTTATACAGCCGCAAGTGTCGCATTCGGCATCGAAGTTCACGGACATTATCGAGATCAACAAGCTCGAACTGGAAAGCTACACGGTGTTCGATCTTTCGGCTGGCGTTAAGAGCGGCCCTTGGAAGTTCGACGTCTACGGAGAGAACCTGTTCGACACACGGGCACAGATCTCTGGCAACTTCGTGTTCGACCGTGCACGCATTTCCACCAACCGTCCGTTGACAATCGGCATGCGCGTCAGCTTCGACTACTGATCCAGCAGTTTGGCAAAACGAGCGGTGGGGGTGAGTCTGGACGGGTTCACCTCCACCGTTTTGCGCATGTACATCCGCGAGGTCCGGTTCTTCGAGAACCTCGCCGGCCAGAGCCCGATCC
>RFUP01000617.1 GCA_009922885.1 Paracoccaceae bacterium | reverse complement strand
CTAGGAAGCGTCCTTGGGCGGCGCAAGGCGTCGTTTTTGGGCCAGACGGCGCATGACCGAGCGGCGAGGGTGCGGCGGAAAAGGGGAGAGAAAGATATGAAAGTCGGGTTCATCGGTTTGGGCAGTGCAGGCGGTAGCCTTGCAGGCACGCTTTTGCGCAACGGCATCGATCTTACGGTATTCGATCTGGACGCCGCTTTGGTGGACGGCTTCGTGGCGCGCGGTGCAAAGCGTGGCGCATCGAGCGCGGGCTTGATGCGGGAGTGCGATGTGGTTGTCACTTGCCTGCCGTCGCCCAAGGCCTCTGCGGCGGTTCTGGCCGAGATGCTGCCGGAAGTCTGTGAAGGCAAGACGTGGATCGAGATGTCCACCACCGATGCGGCCAAGATCGGAGATCAATGCGCTTCTGTGGTGGCGCGGGGCGGGCGTGCGGCGGAATGCCCGGTTTCGGGCGGCGTGCATCGCGCGGCCACTGGCAATATCAGCGTTTTCGCAGGCTGTGACCGCGCAACCTTCGAGCAGGTTTTGCCGCTCCTCACCATCATGGGACGGCGCGTGCTCCATACGGGGGCGGTTGGAACGGCCTCGACGCTCAAGGTGATGACGAACTATCTCGCCACTGCAAACCTCCTCACGCTCTGCGAGGCGCTGACCACGATGGCGGCGGCGGGCATGGATCTGGCCACCACTTACGAGGCGATCAAGATTTCGTCGGGCACCTCCTTCACCCATGAAACGGAAAGCCAGCTCATTCTCTCCGGGTCGCGCGATGTTCATTTCTCCATGGACCTCGTGCAGAAGGACATCGGCCTCTTCCAAGAGATCGCCGAGCGCCACAACGTGCCTTTGGAAATCAGCCCGTTGATGATCCAGATCTTCAACGATGCCCAAGCGCGCTATGGCGAGCGGGCGCAGTCGGACCGGGTGATTGAGCGGTTGGAAGAAGCCACGGGGCTCAAGATCCTCGCGCCCGGTTTCCCCGATGATCTGGTGGATGACGAGCCGGAGGAGCGCGGGTACGAGGTGCATCCACCGCGCTGAGGCTTTCCCTTTGGTCGCTTCCCCGGTATCGGGGAGGCAATGGAGGTGCCCCATGCGCGAAGATGATATTCTGGCAGAGTTGAACGCTGGCGCGCTCAGGCGCGCTATTGCCGTGGGCGCTTTGGCGGGCTTGGGGCTGGTCTTGGGCAAGGTGGCGCTCGATCCACAAACAACGGCGCTCTGGCAGGGCGTTTGCGCTTTGGGGGCGGGCGGGGCTGTGATGCTTGCCCTGCGCTCGTGGCAGTCCACCGCAGGGCGCATCGTGCTGACGGCCGAAGGGCTTTTCGACGGCACGGGCCGCGCGCTGGCACGAATTGACGAGATCGACGGTATCGAAGCGGGGGCGTTTTCGCTCAAGCCCTCCAATGGGTTCGCGGTGCGCCTCAAGGCCAAAGGCCC
>RFUP01000616.1 GCA_009922885.1 Paracoccaceae bacterium | reverse complement strand
TCCGCCAGATGTCATCGGGCTGCTTATGCACCAAGATCGTGCCGCCCCGCCGACAATCGGGATCGAACAAGGCGCGCCGGATCGTCGGATAGTCATGCGCCATCTGCACATCGGCAATCACATAACGCCCCTCGTAATTCTCGCCCCTCAGGCGCAACCCCCGCATCTTCCGGATCGGGCTCCGCGCCCCGTCTGCCGCCAGCACCCAAGCCGCCTCGATCTCGTAACCCCCAAGCGGGTCCGCCACCGAAAGGCAAACCCCACCGTTCACATCCCGAATGCCCACAACCTCGCTCTGCCAACGGGCCTCGATCAACGGCTCTGCTTCCACCGCGCGCCAGAGGAACTCTTCGATATATTGCTGCTGGAGGTTATACATCGGCCGGAACTTCTCGCGCGGGCTGTCCGGCATCTCGAACTCAAGGATCTGTTTGCCGCGATAGAAACTCCGCCCCGTCGTCCACGGCAAAGCCTTCTCCAGAAACGGCCCCACCGCCCCCAACCGCTCCAGAATATTGAAGCTCTGGCGGGCGATACAGATCGCGCGGCTCCCATCGTTAAAGGTGGATTTCGCGTCGAAGAGAACCGAGCGCACGCCTTCCTTCGCCAGCGCCAGCGCCGCCGTCATCCCGATCGGCCCGGCCCCCACGATCGCCACCGGTACAGCCGCACTCAAACCGTCCCGCACCTTTGGCGGATCAAAATGCGGATAGCGGAAATAGAGCGACTCTGTCTCGCCGCGCCCGTCAGGTCTCATGCTCGCGTCCCTCCCGCCTCTTCCCCAAGTCTTGGCCGAATTTCCCCCGCACTTCCAGACCTCCACGAAGGCTTGACCAGCCACCTCCGGATAGGCTCAATCACCCCATGCGCGCCCTTCTCCTGTGCCTCCTCTTTCTCACCGCCTGCGCCCGCCCGCTTACCGAAAACGAGCGCGCGTTCCTCAGTACATTGCACGGCAGCAGCCTCGATCCAGACCCTATCCGCCTCTCCGCCAATCTCGCGCGCAATCCCTATCCGCACACCCGCAAACCCCGCCCCCGCACCACCTGCACCGAACGCATCTACCCCGAACTGCCCCCCGGCCGCGTCTGGGTCTCGCCCGCCGCCATGGCGGGCTTCCGCACGATCTGGCTCCGCGCCGATCTCTACCGCGAAGATTTCCTCGCTGGCTGGCCCGAGAAACTTCCCCTCTGGGACGCGATGCTCTTCGCCCATGAAATCACCCATATCTGGCAATGGCAGCAGCGCGAAACCACCCGCTACCACCCGTTCAAAGGCGCCTTCGAACATGTGCAAAGCGATGATCCCTACCTCTTCGACCCCGTAAGCCGCGCCGATTTCCTCGCCTTCGGCTACGAACAGCAGGCCGCTATCGTCGAGGAATTTGTCTGCTGCCGCGCGCTAGACCCCGAAGCCCCACGCACCCTACGCCTGCGCGAG
>RFUP01000615.1 GCA_009922885.1 Paracoccaceae bacterium | reverse complement strand
CTCCAACTCCGAAAATTTTTCTAGCGAAATAAAGCTGGGCAGCCTGCCAGATTCGGCATAAGAGTCGATATCTGAGAGCGAGTAGCGCAGGTACTCAATTTCAGCCGCTAGCTCACCTACCTCGGAATCACCTAGCTTCAGACGCAACGAGTTGGCGGCTTCCGCAATGACTGGGCGCTTAGAGCTGAGTAGCTTAGGCGCGGAATAGCCCGTCAGCTGAGGCCAGAAATACTGCAACTGCGCGAGTGCAGCAGAGTGAAACGTCCTCACCTGAACTGAGCCAACTCCAAGCTGTCTCAGACGAACCCTTATCTCCGCGGCTGCTCGGTTGGTGTAACTGAGTGCTAACACTCGCGCCGGATTGTATGCACCGCTTTGAACTCCATGGGCGATGCGGTAGCTGATGGTGCGGGTTTTTCCGCTGCCCATCGCCAGCGTGTAGACGGCGAAATATACGTCGGTCTGCGGGTCGGGGCGCGTGTCGCCTGACATTGGCTCGGACAGAATCAACCGCCCACCTTGTGGTAGCGCTTCTGCGCAGCCGCGCAGCAACGCCGCGACGGTGGTATCGTTATGGTCGTAACAGACCCGGATCAGGCTGAGAGTATCGGCGCCCTTGGGCAAAGGGTCGTCGCGGAAACTGCCGGCGAGGCGTGTGATCGCCTGTGGCAGGGCGGCAGCGGCGACGACAGCGGGCAGGTCGAACAGACTCAAGCGCAAGTCCGGATGGCGGGAATGGACTGCGCGCAAAAAGGCACCGGTCCCGCCGCCGATGTCGACAAGGTGCTGCTGCCCGCGCAGCCAAGGCACGGCGTCCAGCGTATCCTGTGCGACAAGGGCTTGCGTGTCGGCCATCAGTTTGGAATAGCGCGTTGCAATTTCGGGGTCGCGGGCTGCGCCTGCGCCGAAGACATATGGCCAGAAGTGCGCAAGATCCGGGTCCGTATCGCCCCTGAAAAAAGCGGCAGGGTCTGACAGGTCGCGGTACAGAACCGCATGATGATGCACCAGCATCTCTAACCCTGGCACGCCCAGAAACGCAGCGCCCCGGCGGGCCAAGGCATAGCGGCCGTCAGGCAGTCGCCGCAGCAGCTTTATCGCGGCACCGGCCTGCACCAGAACCTGCATACGTTCGACCGGAATTCGGGTTGTTGCCGCCAGTGCCGTGGTGCTTGCAGGGCCCTCGGCCAGCCTGTGCATCACGCGTAATTCCACCAATGCGGCCAGCGTCTGACTGCGTACGAAACCCGCCATCAGGTCGAAGATCGCCGCACCTTCTGCCCTTGCTATGCTGCGCAGACCGGGCAAGCGCGCGCAAAGGTCCTGAAAGCGGCGCGATGCCGCCAAGCGGTTGATCCAACCATGCGCGACCGTGCGCGTCTGGGTCACCTTGTTATGTTCCAAGGCCTTGCACCGGTGCCAGCGGCGTCATTTTCTGTG
>RFUP01000614.1 GCA_009922885.1 Paracoccaceae bacterium | reverse complement strand
GTGTTGGTGGCGATCACGGCGGAGACGCCGGATTTGAGGGCGACGGCGGCCACGTCTTCCAACTCGGCGGGGGTGAGATCGGGGGCGATTTTCAGGAAAACCGGGATCGGGCGGGCGAGTTTACCGCGTGCTTCCATGACGCCTGCCAGAAGCGCGGAGAGGGCCTCGGCACCTTGCAGGTCGCGCAGGCGTTCGGTGTTGGGGGAGGAGACGTTGACGGTAGCGAAATCGAGGAAGGCACCGCAGCGGGTGAGGACGCGGGCGAAATCGTCGGCACGGTCGGCGCTGTCTTTGTTGGCACCGAGGTTGAGGCCCAGGACCATGTTACGCGGGCGGTGCGAGAGGCGGGCGGCAATGGCCTCCATGCCTTCGTTGTTGAAGCCGAAGCGGTTGATCGCGGCGCGGTCTTCGGTGAGGCGGTAGAGGCGCGGGCGGGGGTTGCCTTCTTGGGCGCGCGGTGTGGCGGCCCCCACTTCGACGAAGCCGAACCCTGCGCGCGAAAGCGGAAGGAGGGCGGTGGCGTTCTTGTCGAAGCCAGCGGCGAGGCCCACGGGATTGGGCAGGGCGAGACCTGCGACGGAGGTGGCGAGGCGTGGCGAGGTGACGAGACCGGGCAGGGGCTGGAGGCCGAGTTGGAGCGCCTTCAGGGCCAGACCGTGCGAGGTTTCGGGGTCGAGGCAGTGGAGGGCTTTCAGGCCGAGTTTCTCGATCAGGCTCATGCCATTTCCTCCGGGAATTGATGCTGACCGCCGATGAGGGGCAAGGCGCGGTGCCAGAGCACGTCCGTGAGCCGGAGGGGGCGGTAGAGATGGGGGAAGAGCGCGCCGCCGCGCGAGGGTTCCCACTTCAGGTCTGCGGCCATGGCAGCGGGATCGCAGGCGAGGAGCATCAGGCCCTCTTCGCCCTTGAAGTGCTTGGCTGCGGTTTCGGCGGCCTGCTCGGCCGTCGAGAAATGCACATAGCCATCCGCGAGATCGACGGGCGCGCCGAGGGTTTCGCCGTTGGCTTCGAGATGGGCCCACTCGGGGGCGCGGAAAATCTTGTAGATCAGCATGGGCAGGTGATGCCCTTGCGCGCGGATTTCGTCAATGGCGGGTTGGGTCAGAGGCGGGTTTGCCTTGAAATCGAACAGGCGAGTTTTTGTGGGGTGATTAACCCGACGTCCAACTCAGTCGGGTTTGACAGAATCCTTTTCACGTCGCAGCATCCGCCCAGAAATTCCAACAAACGGGGTATGAAAATGCGTTTCGGGTTACTCGGATCTGTCGGGGCTCTGGCTTTGACTGCGGGCATGGCTCAGGCCGATTACACATTGCATGTGCTGCACATCAACGACCTGCACAGCCGCATTGAATCGGTGAACAAATACGATTCCACCTGCAATGCCGAAGGCGAGGCCAAGGGCGAGTGCTTTGGCGGCGTGGCGCGGGTTTATACGAA
>RFUP01000613.1 GCA_009922885.1 Paracoccaceae bacterium | reverse complement strand
TAGGCCGAGGGATAGAGGACGTCCAGAAATGCCGAGGCAAAACGTTCGGCCCTCTTCTCGCCCAGAAGGCGCTCGATTTCCGGTATCGAGCGCGGCTTCAACTGCGCCACCTTGGCCAGCAACGGTGCCGGGCAAGACAAAAGTTTGTCCGTACCATCAAGCCCGCGCGCTAAATCGGCCTGTGCGGCGAGTAGCTGGTCAAAGACTTCGGCCTGATTTTGGCCCGCAAGTTTTCGTCGGGCTGGGTGCAACTCGACGCGCCCCCCTGTGATCACCTCCAGAAAGAGGTTCCCATATTGCGCGAGCTTCTTCGCCCCGACACCTGAAATCCGCGCCATCTCGTCTAGGTCGGAGGGGCGGCTTTCTGCCATTTCAATAAGGGTCTTGTCATTGAAGATGACATACGCAGGCACTCCGGCAGCTTCGGCCAGCGCGCGCCGTTTTGCCTTCAGCGCACTGAGCAACGGGGCATCTTCGTCGCTTACAAGCATTTTAACCGCGGGGCGCTTCTCTGGGCGGCGGATTAGGTCTCTTCTAAGCTGGATCGTGCTCTCGCCCTTCAAAATCGGCAATGCAATGTCCGTCATGATAAGAGCGCCGTGCCGCGATGCGTCAGGCCGGATCAGGTCATGGCCGAGCATTTGGCGGAAAATTGCATTCCACTGCGGCTTGGACCATTCACGCCCAACGCCGAACGTCGGAAGAGCATCATGGCCACGCTCGCGGGCCTTATCTGTCGGGTTCCCTGTCAGAATGTCGATAATATGACCTGCGCCAAAGCTTTCTTGAGTGCGCAGAATGGCCGATAGAGCCATGCGCACAGGAGTAGTGCCATCAAATATCTCTGGCGGCTCATCGCAAAGATCACAGTTCCCGCAGGGCTCCGACGCTTCGCCGAAATAGCCGAGGAGCAGCTGCCGACGACAGGAAAGAGCTTCAGCAAGGCCAAGGAGCGTGTTCAGCCGCCCGTGATCTGCGTGGCGGCGTTCTGGAGGCGAAAGGCTTTCGTCGATCTGAGTCCGACGAAAGCGGATATCGTCAGGGCCGTAGAGAGTAAGGGTCTCGGCTGGCGCCCCGTCGCGCCCGGCGCGGCCGATCTCTTGATAATAGGCCTCAATCGACTTCGGTAGATCGGCGTGAGCAACCCATCGGATGTCCGGTTTGTCGATACCCATACCAAATGCGATGGTTGCACAGACGATCAGGCCGTCTTCCTGTTGAAAACGGGTCTCGGCAACGCGTCTATCGTTTGCTTCCATCCCCCCGTGGTAGCGGATCGCTAAATGGCCCGCGTCGCGCATGGCTTGAGCAAGACTTTCGGTCTTTGCGCGAGTGCCGCAGTAGACGATGCCGGACTGGCCTTTGCGAGCGGCTGCGAAACTGAGGATTTGCGAGCGGGGCTGATCCTTGGGCTGAAAAGCGAGGCGGATGTTGGGGCGGTCAAA
>RFUP01000612.1 GCA_009922885.1 Paracoccaceae bacterium | reverse complement strand
GTATGGATTGCGTCTGGCTTGTGTATGGCAAGCGTCATGACGTTGGCGCAGACCGCGAAGGTTAACATGACCAAGGGCAGGAGGGTGGAGAGCGCCGGGGCTCTGCCCCGGACCCCGGGATATTTTGGCCAATATGAAACGGGGAAAACGAAAACCCCGGCGCGGGGCCGGGGCATCAGAGTTAGCCGACTTTGCGCATGCCGAGGACGCGGGCGCGTTTGCGGGGGTCGCTGTCGAAGAGTGCTGCGAGTTGTTCGGTCATGGCACCGGCGAGTTGTTCGACATCGGTGATGGTGACGGCGCGGCTGTAGTAGCGGGTGACGTCATGGCCGATGCCGATGGCGAGAAGCTCGACCGCCTTCTTGCGTTCGATCATCGTGATGACGTCGCGCAGGTGCTTTTCGAGATAGTTCGCGGGGTTCACCGAGAGGGTGGAATCGTCGACCGGAGCGCCATCCGAGATCACCATCAGGATCTTGCGCTGTTCGCGGCGCGCCAGGGCGCGGCGGTGTGCCCATTCGAGGGCTTCGCCGTCGATGTTTTCTTTCAGGAGGCCCTCTTTCATCATCAGCCCGAGATTGGGGCGGGTGCGGCGCCATGGGGCGTCGGCCTGTTTGTAGATGATGTGGCGGAGGTCATTGAGGCGGCCGGGGCCGGCTTCGCGGCCGCCTGCGAGCCATTTCTCACGGCTGAGGCCGCCTTTCCACGCGCGGGTGGTGAAGCCGAGGATCTCGACCTTGACAGAGCAGCGCTCGAGCGTGCGGGCGAGCACATCGGCGCAGATGGCGGCGATGGAGATGGGGCGGCCGCGCATGGATCCCGAATTGTCGAGCAGAAGGGTGACGACGGTGTCGCGGAACTCGGTGTCTTTCTCGACTTTGAACGACAAGGGCGTGGTGGGGTTGGCGACGACGCGGGCGAGGCGGCCTGCGTCGAGGATGCCTTCTTCCATGTCGAAGAGCCACGAGCGGTTCTGCTGCGCCTGAAGGCGGCGTTGCAGCTTGTTGGCGAGGCGGGAGACCGCGCCTTTCAGGGGTTCGAGCTGTTGGTCGAGATAGGCGCGGAGGCGTTCGAGTTCGACTGGATCGGCCAGTTCTTCGGCACCGATTTCCTCGTCGAATTCGGTGGTGAAGGCGGCGTAATTCGGATCGGCGTCGGAATGAGGCGCCGGGGGCGGCGGCTCAAGGGGCGCGTCGCCTTCGGGCATTTCGGCTTCTTCGTCGAACTCCTGATCGGCCATGTCATCCATGGAGACTTCGGCTTCGGAGCTGTCTTGGGTCTGTTCCTGCGAGCGTTCGGGATCGGCTTCGGCCTGATCGTCGTCACTGTCTTCCTGACCTTCCGACTCGGGGTTGTCGTCTTCTTGCGCCTCGTCGGCGGCGTCATCCTCGGGATCGGGCTCGTCGGGGTCGTCGCCCAATTGATCGCCGTAGCCCAGATCCTCGATGATCTGGCGGGCGA
>RFUP01000611.1 GCA_009922885.1 Paracoccaceae bacterium | reverse complement strand
CGCGCGGATGCCTATATCGATGAGGTGGTAATCCCGACGCTATACGCAGCCCACGCCGAGGGCCTTGTCGATGCTGTCGACGGGTTCTGCGAGGGCATCGCCTTTTCGCCCGATCAGATCGCGCGGGTGTTTGATGTGGCCAAGGAGCTGGGTCTGCCGATCAAGCTCCATGCCGAACAATTGTCACGGCTTGGTGGCGCTGCGCTTGCCGCCCGATATGGGGCGTTGTCAGCGGACCATGTGGAATACGCCAACGCAGATGATGCCAAAGCGATGGCCGTGTCGGGGACCGTCGCAGTTCTCTTGCCCGGGGCCTTCTATACCCTGCGCGAAACGCAAATGCCGCCCGTTGCGGCCTTCCGCGAGGCGGGTGTGCCGATGGCGTTGGCAACCGATTGCAATCCTGGGTCCTCGCCCGTCACCTCGCTTCTTCTGACTATGAACATGGGCTGTACTTTCTTCCGCATGACACCTGAAGAGGCGCTGCGCGGGGTAACGGTAAACGCCGCCCGCGCCCTCGGCCTTGACGATTGCGGCGTGATCGCCCCGGGCAAATGCGCCGACCTTGCCATCTGGGACGTGACCGACCCGTCCGAGCTCTCCTACCGCATCGGTTTCAACCCTCTGCAAGTCCGCATCTTTGGAGGTGCCGAATGACTATCTCTCTCACCCCCGGCGCGGCAACGCTCGATCTTCTGGAAAAGATCTGGCGCAGCGGTGCGGCTGTCCGGCTTGATGGCTCGGCCCGGCCCCGCATCGAGGCTGCGGCCGCGCTGGTTCGATCGGCAGCCGAGGGGGATGCGGCAGTTTATGGGGTGAATACCGGTTTCGGGAAACTCGCCAGCGTCAAGATCGCGGCCAAGGATACAGCGACGCTCCAACGCAACTTGATCCTGTCGCACTGCTGCGGCGTTGGCAAGCCGCTTGATCAGGCGACCACGCGGTTGATGATGGCACTCAAGCTTCTGAGCCTCGGGCGCGGCGCTTCGGGAGTGGCTTGGGAAATTGTCGCGCTGATCGAAGGGATGCTCGGCAAGGGTGTGACGCCGGTGATCCCTGATCAAGGCTCGGTCGGTGCTTCGGGCGATCTCGCGCCGCTAGCGCATATGGCGGCGACGATGCTAGGTGAGGGCGAAGCTATGTTTGAGGGCGCTACCATGCCCTCCGCAGTCGCGCTGCAGAGGGTGGGCCTTGCGCCGATTACCCTCGGCCCGAAAGAAGGCCTCGCTCTCATTAACGGCACGCAATTCTCAACCGCTTGCGCCCTCGTCGGCCTTTTTAATGCTTGGACAAACGCCCGCGCCTGCATCGTGACCGCAGCGCTTTCGACCGATGCGATAATGGGCTCGACCGCGCCTTTGGTGGACGCCATCCACACCCTGCGCGGCCATCGCGGCCAGATCGAGGTTGCCCGTGCGCAGACGGCGCTCATGGACGGATCCGAAATCCGTGAAAGCCACCGCGAAGGC
>RFUP01000062.1 GCA_009922885.1 Paracoccaceae bacterium | reverse complement strand
TGTCATCCCTTCAGTCTCCTTGTTGGTTTACGCATAGGCCCTCTTGCCGGGGCTTGGGTTTAAGCCCTCTCGATCCGGTATGGCGGGTCGAGAGGGAATTCTTCGAGGTTGGCAGTCGAGCCGATGCGGTCGACCACAGCGAAAAGCCCGGGCGCGTGGAGCGGTGTCAGCACGCCATGCCATGTGCCCCGGTGGAAATTGATGCCTTGTCCGGGTGCCGCAAGGAAGGCGCGCGGCCGTCCGGGCGTGCCGCCCGCGTCGGGTGCCACGATCACCAGCCACTCGGTTTCCGACATCGGCAGAAAGGCCTGACTGCCCTCGGGATGCCGCTCGACGAGATCCAGCACATAGGGCAGTTCGCGGGGCTCCGCTTTGAAGATCGAAATCCCCGCTCGGCCTTCGGGGCCAAAATCGAGCCGCGCCCTGTCATGCCAACGCCCGCAAAGACCGCGATTGATGATCTTGTCCGCCGGACCCGACGCCTCCAGCACATCGCCGAACGGGGCGAAGGCGGCTTGGGTGAGAGGTTCGGTGCGGATCAGGGTCACGGGTTTGGTTCCTTGTGGAGAGGCCGGGGGCGCTGCCCCCGGACCCCCGGGATATTTCCAAAAGAGAAAGATCAGAGGGTCAGCGAGGGGTGGCGATTCACATCCTTGTAGAGGAGGTAACGGAAAGGTTCGGTTCCGGTGGCGATGCAAGCCTGCGGGCAGAAGGCGCGCAGCCACATGAAATCGCCGGGACCGACATCGACCCAGTCGTCATTGAGGAGGTATTTCGCAGTGCCTTGCAGCACGTAGAGACCGTGCTCCATCACATGGGTTTCCGCAAAGGGGATCCGCCCCCCCGGATGGAAGGTGACGATATTGACGTGCATATCGTGGCGCAGGTCTTCGGGATCGGCAAAGCGGGTCGTGCCCCATTTGTCGGTTCCGGGCATCCAGCGGATCGGGGTTTCCGCGTCAGTCGTCACAAAGGGGTTCGGGGCCGAGAGACCCGCGACAGGTTGGTAACGGCGGCGGAGCCAGTGGAACTGCAGCGGGGTGTCGCTTGCGTTGTGCAAGGTCCAGGCATGGCCCGGCGGCAGGAAAGCATAACCGCCTGCGGCGAGGCGATGCTCCGCGCCATCAATCGTCAGGCGGGCCTCGCCTTTGGCCACGAAAACCACGCCTTCCGCGCCCGCATCGGGTTCGGGCAGGGTTGATCCGCCGCCGGGGGCGACTTCCATCGCATATTGCGCGAAGGTTTCGGCAAAGCCCGAAAGCGGACGGGCAATGATCCATCCCCGCGTTTTTTCCCACTGCGGGAAGTAGCTCGTGGTGATGTCACGCATCGTGACTGCCGGAATGAAGGCATAGGCGGTTTTGAAAACCGCGCGGTTCGCAGCGGGGTCTTCTTCCATCGGAGGCAGGCCTGCGGGGGGGAAGGCATAGGTGCGGTTCTGGATCATATCGAGACTCATGGCAGGATCGCTCCGAGGCGCAGGCGGGCAATCCGCTCAACCTGACGGCAGGCTTCGGTGAATTCGGTAGGGGTGTCATTGGCGATGCGGCGCTCGAAGGCGGCGAGGATGCCTGCCTTGTCGTGGTCGCGCACGGCGATGATGAAGGGGAAGCCGTGCTTGGCCACATAGGCTGCGTTGAGCTCCGTGAAGCGCGCGCGTTCGGCATCGGTGAGGGCATCGAGGCCAGCACTCGCCTGTTCTTCGGTGCTTTCCGCCGTGAGCCGCTTGGCCGCCGCAAGTTTACCCGCGAGATCGGGGTGGGCGCGGAGAACGCCCATGCGCTCGTCTGGAGAGGCAGAGCGGAACATGCGCGTCAGCGCATTGGCGAGGCCTGCGGCGGTGTCATGCGCCGCGCCCAATTCCAGCCCATGCGCGCGCTCGGCGATCCATGGCGAATGTTCGAAGATCGAGCCGAAGCGGGCGACGAAATCGGCTTTATCCATCCGGCTCGGGCGCGCGCGGCGCTCGTGCGGATGGTGCTTGGCCCAATGTTCGGCAATCTCGATCCGGCGAGGGCACCAGACGCCTTCATGCAGCTTGATGTAGTCGATGAAGCGCTTCAGCCCCGCGAGTTTGCCGGGGCGGCCGATCAGGCGGCAGTGCAGCCCGATGGACATCATCGCGGGGCGTCCTTCGGTGCCTTCCGCATAGAGCACATCGAAGGCGTCTTTCAGATACTGGTAGAACTGCTCGCCCGTGATGTAGCCGGGTGCCGTGGCGAAGCGCATGTCATTGGCTTCGAGCGTATAGGGGATGATCAACTGGTCGCGATCTCCGACTTCGAGCCAATAGGGCAGATCATCGTCATAGGTGTCGGAGATATAGTCGAACCCGCCCTCTTCGGCGACAAGGCGCACCGTGTTGACCGAACAACGCCCCGTGTACCAGCCGCGCGGGCGCTCGCCCACGACCTCGGTGTGGAGCCGCACGGCCTCGGCAATCGCCGCGCGCTCCTCGGCTTCCGGCATATCCTTGTGCTCGACCCATTTCAGGCCGTGCGAAGCAATTTCCCAGCCTGCCGCCTTCATCGCTTCGAGCTGTTCGGGCGAACGGGCAAGGGCCGAAGCCACGCCATAAATGGTCACGGGGATATTCGCCCCGGTGAACAGGCGGTGCAGCCGCCAGAAGCCTGCACGCGCGCCATAATCATAGATCGATTCCATGTTCCAATGGCGTTGGCCCGACCAAGGCTGGGCACCGGCGATATCGGAAAGAAAGGCCTCGGATTGGCCATCGCCATGCAAGAGGCAGTTCTCGCCGCCCTCTTCGTAATTCAGCACGAATTGCACAGCCACCCGCGCGCCATCGGGCCAGTCTGCTCGCGGGGCGCGCGGGCCATATCCGATCATATCGCGGGGGTATCTGTGCATTCCGGGTTCCTTGACGATTTCAATGAGAGTAAAACACGCAGCCCAAAGGCATTTTCAAATTTTTTGCGAAAGACTTTAGGCGGGCCATTGTCTGACCCGCACTGCCTGTGATGCTATCACATGGACGAGGCATTGCCCAAAAAAGGAGCGCAATGATGGCCGACGGATATTTGACGACCCATGTTCTCGACACTGCGCGCGGCTGCCCTGCGGCGGGAATGCGGATCGTGCTTTACCGCGTCAGCGGGAATTCACACCGCAAGATCGCCGAGGCCGTGACCAATGCCGACGGGCGCACCGACGGGCCGATCCTGCCCAAGGCGAACTTCGCCGCCGGGACCTACGAGCTGGTGTTTTTCGCGGGCGAGTACCTGCGCGCCAGCGGGCAGGCATCAGAGGAGATCCTTTTCCTTGATGAAGTGCCGATCCGTTTCGGCATGGCGGATGAAAGCGCGCATTACCATGTGCCGCTGCTGCTGTCGCCCTACGGCATGTCGACCTACCGCGGCAGCTAAGGCGGAAACCCGGGAGGGGGCGCTGCCCCTCTGCCTGCGGCATTCACCCCCGGGATATTTCCAAAAGAGAAAGCAGGGGTTTGTTCTTTCGCCAGATGGACAGTCGGGGGGAGAATGACTATCTGCACCCTATGGCACAGGCAAAGAAAGATCCCAATTCCAAGCTGATCGCGGACAACCGTCGCGCGCGGTTCGACTATGCGATCGAGGACGATCTGGAATGCGGGATCATGTTGCAGGGCTCGGAGGTGAAATCGCTCCGCTCGCAATCGGCGAATATCGCTGACAGCTACGCGAGCGTGGAAGATGGCGAGTTGTGGCTGATCAACGGCTATATCGCGCCCTATGCCCAAGCCAAGACCTGGGGCCACGAGGAGCGGCGCAAGCGTAAGCTTCTGGTGAGCCGCAAGGAACTGGCGCGGCTCTGGAAGGAAACCCAGCGCCAAGGCATGACACTCGTACCGCTGAGCCTCTATTTCAATGAGCGCGGCATGGTGAAGCTGAAACTCGGCATCGCCAAGGGCAAGAAGGCCCATGACAAGCGCGAGACCTCCGCCAAGCGCGATTGGGGCCGCGAGAAGCAGCGGCTTTTGAAGCGCGGCGAGTAACGGGGAAATCTCCGCAACTTTTCCTTTATTTTTTTTCCAAGACTCCGCCTATGATTGCTTTTGCGCGGCAGGATCGCTGCGGTTTCAGGGAGGGAACAATGGAACAACTGATTATCAGCCTGATTTCGGGCGCTGTCGGCGGCAACGCGGCAGGGGCGGTTCTGAAGGACAAGAGCCTCGGAACGCTTGGCAATTCGATCGCGGGTATTCTCGGCGGTGGCATCGGTGGGCAGGTTCTGGGTATGCTCGGCGCGGGCGGCATGGGTGCGGGCGGCGGGCTAGATCTGGGCGCGATCATCGGTCAGGTCGCCTCGGGCGGCGTTGGCGGTGGCGTGATGCTGGTTGTCGTCGGGATCGTGAAGCAGATGCTCGGCTCGAAGTGAGGCGAAACGCGCGGGGGCGGCATCGCCCTCGCACTCTTGCAAAGCCCCCTTTGCCCCATGTATGCGGGTCTTGACCACCACGAGGGCAAGGGGGCTAGCATGACCCAAGACGATCCCAGAACGCTGGTTTCGACCGCATGGCTCGAGGCGCATCTGAAAGATCCCGATCTGCGGATTCTCGACGCGAGTTTCTTCCTGCCGGGATCCGGACGCGACCCCAAGGCGGAGTTCGACACGTGCCACATTCCGGGCGCGCGCTTCTTCGATATCGACGAGATTGCCGATCATCGCAGCGACCTGCCGCATATGGCCCCGCCCGTCGAGAAATTCATGAGCCGGATGCGCGCCATGGGCGTGGGCGACGGCCATCAGGTTGTGGTCTATGACAGCCAGGGCCTTTATTCGGCGGCCCGCGTCTGGTGGACCTTCCGCCTCATGGGGCAATTCGACATCGCCGTGCTGGATGGTGGCCTGCCGAAGTGGCTGGCCGAGGGCCGCGAGACCGAAGACATGCCGCCGATGATTCGTGACCGCCACATGACCGTGCGCCGCCAGAACCAGATGGTGAAGGACGTCACGCAGGTTTCTGCTGCCTCGAAGCTGGGGGATTACGAAATTCTTGATGCGCGCTCCGCCGCGCGCTTCCGTGGCGAGGCCGACGAGCCGCGCGCAGGCCTCCGCAAGGGCCATATCCCCAAATCGAAGAGCGTGCCTTTCACCGAACTGGCGAATGCCGATGGCACGCTGAAATCACCCGAGGAGTTGCGCGCGCTTTTCCTCGCCAAAGGGGTGGACTTGTCGAAGCCGGTAATCACCTCCTGCGGTTCTGGTGTGACGGCGGCCAATATCAACCTTGCCCTTGAGCGCATCGGCAAGACCGACCACGCCCTTTATGACGGGTCATGGACTGAATGGGGCGCCTTCCCCACCCTTCCCGTCGCTACCGGAGACGCCTGAGAATGTTTGAAGCCCTGAAAGAACAACCCGTCGACAAGATCATGCTGACGGCGCAAGCCTACCGCGCCGATCCGCGCGCGGAAAAGATCGACCTCGGCGTCGGTGTGTACAAAGACGCAACCGGCCTGACGCCGGTCATGCGCGCGGTGAAGGCGGCCGAGAAGAAGCTCTGGGAAATCGAGAACACCAAGGTTTACACCGCTCTGGCGGGCGAGCCTGCCTTCGCCGATGCGATGGTTGGCCTGGTGCTGGGCGATGCGGTGCCGCGCGCCAATGTGGCCGCGGTTGCAACGCCGGGCGGCACGGGTGCCGTGCGCGAGGCGATGGAGCTGATCAAGATGGCCAACCCGAATGCGCGGGTGTTCATTTCCGATCCGAGCTGGCCGAACCATGCGGCGATTGTCGATTACGTCGGGTTGAAGCGGATGTCTTACCGCTATTTCGACGAAGCCACGCGCGGCCTCGATTTCGACGGCTTGATGGAAGACCTGAAGCAGGCGGGCGAAGGCGACGTCGTGCTGTTGCACGGCTGCTGCCACAACCCGACGGGTGCAAATCCGACCGAAGCGCAGTGGGAAGCGATCGTGGCGGCTGTCGTCGCCTCTGGCGCGCTGCCGATGGTCGATATTGCCTATCAGGGCTTCGGTGACGGGCTGGATGCAGATGCTTTCGCGACCCGCCTCGTGGCCTCGAAAGCCTCTGAATGTCTGATTGCTGCGTCTTGCTCGAAGAATTTCGGCATCTACCGCGAGCGCACGGGCATCCTCATGGGCGTCTCGAATGATGCCACGGGCACCAAACTGGCCCAAGGGGTGATGACCGCGCTGAACCGCCTCAACTTCTCCTTCCCGCCCGACCACGGCGCGCGCTTGGTGACGATGATCCTCACCGATCCCGAACTGACCGCGATGTGGAAGGAAGAGCTGGAAGAGGTGCGCCTTTCGATGCTGGGCTTGCGCCAGCGACTGGCAGACGAATTGAAGCGCCTGACCAATTCGGACCGCTTCGATTTCCTCGCCCAGCACCGCGGCATGTTCTCGCGCCTCGGCACCACGCCGGAGCTGGTGCAGAAACTCCGCGACGATCATGCGATCTACATGATTTCGGACAGCCGGATGAACATCGCGGGCCTGAACACCAAGACCGTTCCGGTTCTGGCGGCGGCCATCGTCAAGGCCGGGATCTGACCGACCTGATCCTATGGGGATAAAAAGATCGCAGTGAGGGGCTCTGCCCCTCACACTCCCCGGGATATTTTCGAAAGAGAAAGAATTAGCGGTCGAGTTGATCAAGCTCGTTCAGAAGATCGAGCAGATGGCCGAGTTTCTCTTCGCCAAACGTGTCTTTCAGCCATGCGTTGAGGCGTTGGCTTTCGTGGAGGTTGGCTTCGATGAGGCTGCGGCCTCCATCCGTGATGGTAATCACGAGACGGCGGCGATCGGTCGGGTGGGCTTCGCGGGTGACGAGACCTTTGGATTCGAGCGTTTGCAGAATGCGGGTCAGCGATGGCAAAAGCAGGCAGGAGCGATCCGCGATTTCCGTGGGATCAAGCGGGCCACGCTCATTAAGGACACGGAGCACCCGCCATTGCTGTTCGGTCACACCTGCATTGGCCAGCATCGCCCGGATCGGCCCCATGACCTTTTCCCGCGCGCGCAGGAGCGCGATGGGCAAGGAGCGCGATGTTTCCGGCGCGATATGGGGGTCATTTGGGTTCATTGCGGATAGGCCTAGACCAGAGTGGCCTTCCTGACAAGCAGAGCACTTGACGCAGGCAAAATTTTCATTAACGTGTTAATCAATTGGGAGGTCCGAATGCCGCATATCACCGTGGATTACTCGCCGAATCTGGAGGGGGAAGTCGATATTCCCGCGCTCTGCGATCTCCTGCGCCGCGTCGCGGTGGAAACCGGGGTTTTGCCCTTGGCGGGCGTGCGCGTGCGGGCATTTGCGGCCACCCATGTTTCGATGGCCGATGGCGATCCGAAACACGGCTATATCGATATCTCGCTCCGTTTGCGGGGCGGGCGCCCATTAGAGGTTCGCAAAGCCGCAACTGCGCAAATCTTCGCCGCCGCAGAGGCGTTTCTCGCCCCTGTCATGGCGCGGCGCTCCTTGGCACTTTCGTTCGAAATGCGCGACATCGATCCCGAACTATCACCCAAGGCAGGATCGGTGCGCGATCATCTGCCTGCCCATCTGAGAGATTGAAACATGAGCGATCTGGAAAGCAATCTGGCCAAACTCGCCCCCGTTCTGGAGCGCCTGAAAGCCGCGCCGATCCTGCACCGCATCGGCGGCGAGGATCGTGCCGCTTCCAATGGCGCGACCTTCGAGAACCGTTCGCCCGTGGATGAAAGCTTGATCGGCCTCGTCGCGCGCGGCACGGCCGAAGATATCGACGCCGCTGCGAAAGCCGCGAAAGCCGCGTTTCCGGCATGGCGCGATTTCGGGGCGGAGGCGCGCAAGAAGATCTTGCACAAGATCGCTGATGGCATCGTGGCGCGCGCCGACGAGATTGCCGTGGCTGAGTGCTGGGACACTGGCCAAGCCTTCAAGTGGATGTCGAAAGCGGCGCTCCGCGGCGCGGAGAACTTCCGCTTCTTCGCCGATAAAGCCCCTGCTGCGCGGGATGGGCAAAGCCTGCCCTCGCCCACGTTGATGAACATCACCACCCGCGTGCCGCTTGGCCCGGTGGGCGTTATCACCCCTTGGAACACGCCTTTCATGCTCTCCACATGGAAAATCGCGCCCGCCTTGGCGGCAGGTTGCACTGTGGTGCACAAGCCTGCGGAATTCAGCCCGGTTACCGCGCGCATTCTTTTGGAAATCGCCGAAGAAGCCGGATTGCCGCCCGGCGTCTGGAACCTCGTGAACGGGATGGGTGAAGAAGCGGGCAAAGCGCTTACCGAGCATCCCGATATCAAGGCGATTGCTTTTGTGGGCGAGTCCCGCACCGGTTCAATGATCATGGCGCAGGGTGCGCCCACATTGAAGCGCGTGCATTTCGAACTGGGCGGCAAGAACCCCGTGATCGTGTTCGACGATGCCGATCTCGAACGCGCCCTCGATGCGGCCGTTCTGATGATCTACTCGCTCAATGGCGAGCGCTGCACCTCGTCGTCGCGGCTTCTGGTGCAAGACACGATTGCCGAGGCGTTCACCGCCAAACTCGCCGCCCGCGCCAATGCGATCCGCGTGGGCCATCCTTTGGACCCGAAAACCGAAGTCGGCCCACTGATCGACCGCGTGCATCTCGAAAAGGTCTGCAGCTATTTCGACAAGGCCCGCGCTGAAGGTGCAACCATCGCTGCTGGCGGCACGCGGCTTGATGGCCGCGGCCATTATGTGCGCCCCACGCTCTTTACCGGCGCGCGGAACGATATGGCCATCGCGCAGGAAGAGATTTTCGGCCCTGTGCTCACCGCCATTCCCTTCAGCACCGAAGAGGACGCGCTCGAAATGGCAAATGCGGTCGAATACGGCCTCACCGGCTATATCTGGACCAATGACATCACCCGCGCGCTCCGGCTGTCCGACAAGCTGGAAGCGGGGATGATCTGGGTGAATTCGGAGAACGTCCGCCACCTACCCACGCCCTTTGGGGGCATGAAAGCCTCCGGTATCGGGCGCGACGGCGGGGACTGGTCTTTCGAATTCTACATGGAGCAAAAGATGATCGGCCTCGCCACGGGCCGCCACGCCATTCCGCGCCTCGGCGCCTAACGAAATCCGGGAAACGCGCGACAGATCCCGTCTCAAGAGGAGAGAGACATGCCCGTTCCAGCCGCGAACCTCTACCCACCCTTCAACATCGTGCGCCTGAGCCACGTCGAATTCGGCGTCAAAGATCTGGAGGCGTCGAAAGCCTTCTATGTCGACACGCTCGGCCTCCAGATCACCTATGAAGATGCCGAAAGTGTTTACCTGCGCGCCTTGGAAGAGCGCGGGCACCACTGCATCGCGCTGAAGAAATCCGCCACCTCGGACGCGCGGGTGCTGGGCTTCAAGCTCTACGATGAGCCCGATCTCGACAAGGCCGCCGAATGGTTCGCCGCTCAGGGCCTGCCCGTGGAATGGATCGAACGCCCCTTCATGGGCCGCTGCCTGCGCACCCGCGATCCCTTCGGCATTCCGCTGGAATTC
>RFUP01000610.1 GCA_009922885.1 Paracoccaceae bacterium | reverse complement strand
GCCTCGAACCTCCTGAAGCCCGCGCTTCAGGGCGGCAAGCTGCGCTGCATGGGCTCCACCACCTACAAGGAATTCCGCCAGCACTTCGAAAAGGACCGCGCACTTTCCCGTCGCTTCCAGAAAATCGACGTGAACGAGCCTTCGGTCGAGGATACCGTGAAAATCCTCAAGGGCCTCAAGCCCTATTTCGAAGAGCATCACAGCGTGAAATACACCGCCGATGCGATCAAATCCGCCGTGGAGCTTTCCGCGCGCTACATCAACGATCGCAAGCTTCCCGACAAAGCGATCGACGTGATCGATGAAGCGGGCGCAGCCCAGCACCTCCTCCCCGACAGCCGCCGCCGCAAGACCATCGGCGCGAAGGAGATCGAGGAAGTCGTCGCGAAAATCGCCCGCATCCCCCCGAAGAACGTCTCGAAAAACGACGCGGAAGTTCTCAAGGATCTCGAAGCCTCGCTCAAGCGCGTGGTCTTCGGTCAGGACAACGCCATCGAAGCGCTCTCCTCCGCGATCAAACTCGCGCGTGCGGGCCTCCGCGAGCCTGAAAAGCCCATCGGCAACTATCTTTTCGCAGGCCCCACGGGCGTCGGCAAAACCGAAGTCGCCAAGCAACTCGCGTCGACTCTTGGCGTCGAACTCCTGCGTTTCGACATGTCGGAATACATGGAGAAACACGCCGTTTCCCGCCTCATCGGTGCGCCTCCCGGCTACGTGGGCTTCGATCAGGGCGGCATGCTGACAGACCGAGTGGATCAGAATCCGCATTGCGTGCTCCTCCTCGACGAGATCGAGAAAGCGCACCCGGATGTCTATAACATCCTGCTGCAGGTGATGGATCACGGCAAACTGACCGATCACAACGGCCGCACCACCGATTTCCGCAACGTGATCCTGATCATGACCTCCAACGCCGGTGCCGCTGATCAGGCAAAAGCTGCCGTCGGGTTCGGGCGCGAGCGTCGCGAGGGCGAGGATACCGCCGCTATCGAACGCCTCTTCACGCCGGAATTCCGCAACCGTCTCGATGCTGTCATCAGCTTCAAGCCGCTGCCGAAAGAAACGATCCTGCAGGTCGTCGAGAAGTTCGTGCTGCAACTCGAAGCCCAGCTTATGGATCGCCACGTCCATATCGAACTCACCCGCCCTGCTGCCGAATGGCTGGCCGAGAAAGGCTATGACGACAAGATGGGCGCCCGTCCGCTTGCGCGCGTCATTCAGGAAGAGATCAAGAAACCTCTCGCCGAGGAGCTTCTCTTCGGGCGCCTAACCAAGGGCGGTCTCGTCAAGGTCGCGGTTAAGGATGGCAAGCTCGACCTTCAGGTGGAAGGGCCCGAAACCCGCCGCATCAAGGGTGACAAGCCACCGCTCCTCACTGCCGAGTGATGCGCAACACGGCCATCGCACTGTTCACGCTCTCCGCCCTGCCAGCCGGGGCGGAGAGTTTTTCATTACAGCCCCCCTCGCCT
>RFUP01000609.1 GCA_009922885.1 Paracoccaceae bacterium | reverse complement strand
TTGGAGCGCATCGCCTCGATTGGAGGCGATGCGCTCCAACGGCGAGATATTCCCGATGGAATTCTCCATCCAATCCGCCCTTGGCACCGAGGGCGAGATCTTCATTTCCTTCATCCGCGACATTTCTCAGATCGTTCAGGCCGAACGCGAACTGGTCACGGCACGCGATCAGGCCGTCGCGGGTGAGCGGGCAAAGACCGAATTCCTTGCCGTGATGAGCCACGAACTTCGCACGCCTTTGAACGGCCTCCTTGGCACGCTGTCGCTCTTGCAAGACACATCGCTCACCGAAAAGCAGCGCTCCTATGCTGAAACCATGGAAAGCTCGGGCGCGCTCCTGCTAAACCATGTCAACGACGTGCTCGACATCACCAAATACGAGGCCGGAAAACTGGTTCTTGAGCTTGGCCCGGTGAATCCATCGGCTGTGATCTCCGATGTGGTCGACACGCTGCGCGATCTGGCCAGCACCAGAAATAACGCGCTCGAATGGCAAACCGTGGGCGAAGATATCCCCACCGTTCTCAGCGATGGTCGCCGCCTGCGCCAGATCCTCATCAACCTTGTCGGCAATGCGGTGAAGTTCACCGACAGTGGCCGCATCTGGGTCGACGTGGAGCTCATCCGCGAAAACGACAAAGAGCCGATGCTGGAAATCCGCGTGACCGACACCGGGATCGGCATCGATTCCGATAGCATCACGCGCATCTTCCATGATTTCGAAACTGGCGACGCCTCTTACAACCGCGCGAAAGGCGGAACGGGGCTTGGCCTCGGCATTGCCCGCCGCCTCGCCGAACTTCTGGGCGGCGAGATCGGGGCGGAAAGCACGCTGGGTGTGGGGAGCTGCTTCTGGCTGCGTATCCCGGCCGACGAGGTCGATCCGGCGACGATTGTCGAAGAGCACAAGAGCAAGCTCCCCCAGCGTTACGATGGCCCGAAGCGTTCTGTGTTGATCGTCGAGGATAACGAGATCAACCGCCGTGTGCTGCGCGAAATGCTCGAAGCCGATGGCCATACGGTGGCGGAAGCGATTGACGGCCATGATGGCGTCAACAAAGCCAACGACCAATCCTACGATATCATCCTGATGGACATCTCCATGCCGCGCCTTGATGGTCGAGGGGCAACCGTGGCCATCCGGAATGGCGACGGCCCGTGTAAATCAACGTCGATCATCGCCGTTACGGCCCATGCCTTGCCGCAGGAAATCGAGGATTTCCGCAAGCATGGGATGGACGACTACATTTCGAAACCCATCAAGCGTGGTGAGTTGCGCCATGTGATGGTAGCGGCAGGCCGGGCAGAGTCCGAGCCTGTGCAAACCCAAAGTTTCGAGGTCGCTGGTGCGGCCCCTGTGTCGAGTGAGATGTTGACTGACGCGTCCTCTGCCCCGAAGAAGGCAGCCAATTTTAAAAAGAAACACAGGAAGGCTACAGTTATGCCCGATGTGCCGCTCATCGATACCGA
>RFUP01000608.1 GCA_009922885.1 Paracoccaceae bacterium | reverse complement strand
AATTCCGGTTTGGCGAGGTTTGCGCCGGGAATTGTAGATGCAGCGGGTCGCGATGATCATACAGCAAGCCTCGCCTTGGCGCGTTTTTACATTCGTTTTGGCTTTGGAGCGGAGGCATTGCAGCTTCTGGCCGCAGTTGATGACAGAGGCGGCGATGTGCGTGCCGCGCAAATCATGGCCTCCGTTCTTGATGATCGGACATCTCCGAAAATCGAGTTCGCGCAATTCTGGGCCGGGTGCGATCCGATTGCCGCCCTCTGGGCGGTCCTTGGCTCGCAAGACGCTGTTGCGCTTCCAGAGGCGAGTTACCGTGAGATGGTGTTCGCTTTTGGCGCTTTTCCAGCGCCTCTCCAGAAGGCCTTGGGTGGGCGATTTGCCAATCGTTTGGAGGAAGCCGGGGAGAAGGCGCAGGCTTTGACTGTGCTTCGCATGATTGAAACCAATGCCAAAGACCCCGACCCCGAAAGGGACTTGGCGGCAGCAACCATAAGATCCCCGCAGCCGCCCCTCGCGGCACCGCCTCAGGAGCTGGATCAGATTGTTGCCTCGGAAAGTGAGGCCTCGCTTGAGGCGTTGATCCGGAAAACCGAGGCATCCCTCCTGCGAAAGGACGCAATTCCGCAAGAAACGGTCGACTTGCTGGACAGTTACCGTTTTCAAAACCGCAACGGGGCCGAGGCCAAGCGGCTGGCAGATCTCGCAGTGCGGGTTGTGGCATCGAACGCTCAAATGGGCAACGCTTTCAGCCGCTTAAGCGAGATGGAAAATCCGGAGCCATCGTTAATCGAGTTTATCGCGCAGCATGTCCTCCAAATTGAAAGCGCGAGCGACTTCCTCAGATATTCCTGGAATTTGCGCCCATTGATTAGCGGAAGGGTTTCTTCGGCGCTGCGAATGGAAATTGCCGAAAGGCTGCTGGAGCTGGGGCTTCCAGCCCTTGCCGCTGATTACACGGACATCCTTACGGAGCCAGACGCGAAGCATTTGCAGGCGCGGATTGCAATGGCCCGAAATCGCGCTGAACAAGTTGATGCGCTGATCGCGACGAGTTCTGAAGAGGAACGATCCCAATTGCAGGCGGGCATGGAGCTGGGGGCCACCGCGCATTTGCTGCTCGCCAGCAATCGACCTGATCTGATCGGCAGTGCCGCCTTGAAGAAGAGTGGCTGGCAAGCTTTGCCAACGTTGCCGGAAACGGCGCTTGCAGCCTTTGCCGCCCGACCACCGGCCGAGATTTCCGAGGCGAAGCCTCTCGCGTCAGGGCGCGGTGCCGCCGAAAACGCCCGGAATGCAGCCGACGCGATCGAAGCGCTTCTTGAATGGTCGCGGCGCTCGGCGCCGTAAAACCGTTCATTAACCATTTCTCGGCATAGCTGGGGCGACCGAACTGCAAGAGGCGCATCAATGGCCCTGTTCAAGCCCACAATACTTCTGGCGCTCGCGCTGATGGCCGTGATCGTGATGATGATG
>RFUP01000607.1 GCA_009922885.1 Paracoccaceae bacterium | reverse complement strand
GAAGTCGAGATGTTCAAGGCCATGAAAGAGAAGGGCACCCTTCGGAAGAAGAAGTAGGCCACAGGTCCACACCAGCAACGCAACGACATGACAACGCTCCTCGAACGAGCGGCGCTTTGGCTCGCCAAGGTACCGCCAGCCATCTCCGGATCCGGAGGGCACTCTCAAACCTACACCGCCGCCGTGGGCCTAGTCCACGGCTTCGGGCTATCCGACACCGACGCATTCGCGCTGCTGTCCGATTGGAACCGCTCATGCCAACCTCCATGGCAGGACCGCGAACTCCTCCACAAGATCAGGCAGGCCAATGAGAAGTCGCACTCCAAGCCCCGCGGTCACCTTGCTGAAGGCTCGCATACACAAGGAACCGCTCCATTCGACATAACAAAGGTAACCTTCAATAAGCCGAAGCCCGTTCAAGCGGCTCAAAAGACCGTGGGCCATGATGAGCCGTCCGCGCCATCAAAACCGCCCGCAGCCCCCATCCCGGCCTCGCACGATGCCTCGGAGTTCAAGCGGTTCCTCACATCCGCCTTCGCGCCCACCGAGGTGGTCTGCATCTGCGAGCAGGTCGAAGACGGTACCCCCATGACCAGCGGTTCCTTCCTCCCCATCGAGGATTGGATCGCCCGCTTCGATGACCCCGAGTCCATCCTCTTCCGACCCGATCGGAATCAGGGCGTCTTCGTCCGCATCAATCCGTTCAAGCCCAACCTCTACAGCGGATCCGACAACGATGTCATGGCCTACCGCCATGTCCTGGTGGAGTTCGATCAGAAGCCAAAGGCCGAGCAGGAACAGCTCCTCCGGTCCTCCGGATTACCGATCAGCGTACTCATCGACTCCGGTGGCAAATCCATCCACGCCTGGGTCCGCGTCGATGCCCCCAATCGCAAGGAATGGGACGCCCGTAGGGATCTGATCTACAGCAGCATCCCGGGCATCGATCCCAAGAACAAGAACCCATCGCGCTTCTCCCGGCTCCCGGGCGCATGGCGGGGCGCGGAGAAGCAGAAGCTGTTGGCCAACTCCATCGGCGCTCGCTCGTGGGAAGAATGGCTCACCGACCGCGAATCCATCGACGACAGCGCCACGATCGTGTCCATCAAAGACCTGATGCACTTTGATTCGGATAACGATCCGGACAACCTCATCGGCAAACGGTGGCTCACCCGCGGCTCCTCCATGATCCTCAGCGGCGGCACCGGCATCGGGAAGTCATCCCTCATGATGCAGATCGTCATCCGGTGGTGCCTCGGGAAGGACTTCTTCGGCATCGCTCCGGTGCGGCCATTGAAGATCGGGGTCATCCAAGCCGAGAACGACAAGGGCGACCTCGCAGAAGCCTTCCAAGGAGTTGGACTAGGACTGGACATCAGGCCAGATGAGATGAAGTCGCTCCAACAACAACTTGAGTTCCGCACCGAGGCCGTCCGCACCGGTGACGCATTCTTGGCTTACGCCCGCCGA
>RFUP01000606.1 GCA_009922885.1 Paracoccaceae bacterium | reverse complement strand
TCTATTGGCACATCGTCGCCTGACCGATCCACGCGTCCGTTCGACCTCCAGCTTTTGGGACAACGCCATTCTCCTGCTTCTGCTGGCTCAATTGGTGTTGGGACTGATTAGCGTGCCGTTCTCTCTGGCGACCTATGAACACGGGGAAGTCCTGCTGTTCATGGCCTGGGCTCAGGGCATTTTTACCTTCCAGCCGGACGCTGCCAACCACATCGCCCATGTCGGTGTCGTCTACAAGTTGCACATCGTGCTGGGTTTGACGATCTTCGTGCTGTTTCCCTTCACGCGTCTTGTGCACATTTTGTCGGGCCTTGCTGCACCGTTCCGCTATCTGTTCACCAGAACAGGGTATCAAGTTGTGCGAACCCGGCGTCAGGCGCCTCGGGCCGGAGGCCAGTAACGCTATGGCGCAGGCGCTCTTTTCCGATTTGGTGATCAACGGCGAGCTGGTTCCGCATGCAGCTGTTGCAGCCGAAGTTCAAAACCACAATGCCCCCAAGGGTAAACCTGGCATTGCTTGGCGCAAAGCCGCACAAGCCGTGGCAATTCGCACATTGCTCTTGCAGGAAGCCCGTCGGCGCGGCATGAACGCGACCCCGGCAGAGCGCTCCACCGGACGCTTTGAAAGTCCAGAGGAGGCCTTGATACAGGGCCTTCTCGAAGCGGACATCTCTGTGGACACGCCAACCGAAGAAGCTATCCGTGCCGAATGGGCGCGCGATCCTTCCCGGTTCCGTGCGCCTCCATTGTGGGAGGTCTCACACATCTTGATAGCCTGCGATCCGCAGGACGAAGCCGAGCGATCCGCGGCTTTGGTTCGAGCACAGCAGCTGATCACGAATGCTTCGGTCGATGCCCGCAGCTTTGCCCGAACGGCGCGAGAAAACAGTGACTGCGGCTCGGCAGCCTCGGGAGGGGCCTTGGGTCAACTGCGACCTGGGGACACGGTTCCCGAATTCGAGGCGGTGCTCCGTCTTCTGGATGCGGAAACGGTCACCCGCGAACCAGTCCTGACCGGCTACGGTTGGCACATCATCCGAATGGATGCAAAGGCCGAGGGAGCGGTGCTTCCGTTCGACAGAGTGCGTGGGGCGATCTCCACGGCGCTTGAAAAGGCTGCCTGGTCCCAGGCCGCAAAGCAGCTCGTTGACGGACTGGTTGCGTCTGCTCGGATCACGGGCGTCAATATGGCCCCGATTGGCGACAGTGCGGCATCACACGTGTCATGAGCCGAATTCAATGACGATCCGACAAAACCAAGATCACCTCATGCTGAAGACCCTGATGGATCGGAACGTTGAATGGTCCGCTGCGCGGCAATCAGAAGATCCGGGATACTTCGTTCGTTTGGCCGACCTGCAATCGCCCGAGTATTTCTGGATCGGTTGCTCTGACAGCCGTGTTCCGGCAAATGTTGTTGCCGGTCTCGAACCGGGAGAGGTTTTCGTCCATCGAAATGTCGCCAATGTG
>RFUP01000605.1 GCA_009922885.1 Paracoccaceae bacterium | reverse complement strand
ACGCCGGATATAAGGTAATTGAAGCACGAGATGAAGTGACGAACCCTTCGCGGTACGCTACTGGCCCTCACTGGCACGTTGTGATTGGGAAATAATATGGCCGACAATCCTTTCGCTAAGTACGCTCCTACGGCTTCAACTGGCGGGGGCGCCTTTGTTGAGGCTCCTGGCGCTGCCGAAGAACGGGCGCGTAAGGCGGCGGAAGAGCAGCGGGCGCGGGACGAAGCCGCCCGTGCCGCACGCCGAGAAGGCCGTGATATAGAGGCTGCGTCACGCGGGCTTATCGGAGACTACCGCAAAGAATTTCTTGGCAACCCGGAAGTAAAGGATTTCCGTAACGTTGCCAATGCTACTCGCCAGATCATCACGCTGTCGCAGGGCCAAGGCACGGCGATGGGCGATCTCGGCCTAATCTTCTCCTACATGAAGGCGCTTGACCCGGGTTCAGTGGTTCGTGAAGGCGAACAGGCTACCGCTCAGAACGCCGCGGGTGTCCCCGAACAGATTCGTAACGCGTATAATCGTCTCGCTAGCGGCCAGCGTCTTTCACCAGAACAGCGCGCTGATATGACGAACACTGCGCTCAATATCTATGGCGCCCGTTCGCAGTCGTACAATACGTTTGCAAACACCTACCGTGGACTTATTGCTGACGCGGGTGGTGACCCGGATAAGCAGGGCGTTACCCTTGCGCCGTCGCTGGCTCCTACCCGTGCGGTAGTTACTGAGGCCGGTGCGGCTCCGGGACAAGTCGCTCCCGCTACGGCTGGCGCTGCTCAGCTTACCGCTGAAGACCGCGCCGTGCAGAGCGAACTCCAGGCTGCGTACAATGCGGGCATCAGCGCCGGAAAAACTCCGGATCAGATTATTCAGGAATTGGCCGGTATCGGCCAACGTTACAATCGCCAGATTGACCCTGCGTACCTTGATTCCGTTCGCAAAGCCGCTGCGGAACGTGGGCCAATGCAGTTTATTGCAACGCCGACCGGACAGACTTCGGCGGCGCAAGGTCTTCTTGGCGAAGTCTTGAAGACTGATCTCGGCCAGATGGCAGCCGGATATTTCGGTGGCGCTGCAAATGCGCTCACCGCCGGTTTCGGCATGGCTCCGGAAACCAAGGAATACTTGCGTGAAACTGCTCCAGGTTCGTCGCTTGTTGGCGAAGTTACGGGCGGTGCGCTAGCTACTATCCCTGTCATTCGCGGTGCGCAGGGCATTCTGGCTGGGACGCGCCTGGCTGGTGCAGCACCGCTTATTGGCGAGGCCGCTTACGGCGCGCTGTACGGTGCCGGTGAAGCTGGCCCCGATAATCGCTTGCAAGGTGCATTGACCGGCGGGGGCGCCGCGTTGCTCGGTGGCGCGCTGGCTAATCGCTTTATGCCTGGTGGTCCGGGTACGTTTACTGGCGCTCCGCGTTCAACCGTTCCTAGCCCCAGCCGCTTTGCTGGTCAGGAAATTTCTCCGGAACAG
>RFUP01000604.1 GCA_009922885.1 Paracoccaceae bacterium | reverse complement strand
AGCGGAGGGGCCATGCGATGTGGGGCATCGCGCGCCAGAGCACTTCGCGCTCCATCAGCGATTCGCGCACGAGGCGGAATTTGAAAAACTCAAGGTAGCGCAGGCCGCCGTGGAAGAGCTTGGTGGAACGCGAGGAAGTGGCTTCCGCAAGGTCAGCTTTTTCGAGAAGGAGCACCTTGAGGCCGCGCCCGGCCGCGTCGCGGGCGATGCCTGCGCCGTTCACCCCGCCGCCAATCACGATCAAGTCGTAAGTGCTCATTATCCCAGCATCTCCCGTTCTGGATGAGCATTCACGGGGGCGCGGATGGCGTCAAGCCGTGCCCTTGCGCGAAGCGGCGGCGCGCAGCACGGCTTGATGATGAAAAATTAGGCGAAGGCGAGGAAGGGCGGCAGGTATGGCGGGGCGGCCCTTATGCTTTCCCGTTGCAAATCCGAAACAGGCGCAGGCAGAGTGGCATTATGGAAAAGCCACGTTTCTTTGACGAGATGTTCACCGGGGATGGCGCCCCACGCCCCCCATATGCCGCTTATGCCGATTGGTTCAGCGGTGAAAATCCACGCGATTTGAAGGCGAAGGGCGAGGAAGCGGAAGCGTTTTTCCGCCGCATCGGGATTACCTTCAACGTCTACGGGCAGAAGGAGGCGGACGAGCGGCTGATCCCCTTCGATATCGTGCCCCGCATTATCTCGGCGCAGGAATGGGCGCGGCTGGAAAAGGGGATCGAGCAGCGGGTGCGCGCGATCAACGCTTTCCTGCATGACATCTACCATCGCCAAGAGATCATCCGCGCAGGCCGCGTGCCGAAAGAGATCATCGCCAAGAACGAAGCTTTCCTGCCGCAGATGATCGGCGTGGACCCGCCGGGCGGGGTGTATACCCATATCGTGGGCACCGATCTGGTGCGGACGGGCGAGAACGAGTTCTTCGTGCTGGAGGACAATGCGCGCACGCCGTCGGGCGTTTCTTATATGCTGGAGAACCGCGAGACGATGCTCCAGATGTTCCCGGAGCTGTTTACGAAGCTGAAGGTGCGGCCGGTTTCGACCTATCCGCGCGATCTGCGCCGTTCCTTGGCCGATTGCGCGCCGCCTGCGTTCAAGGGTGATAAGCCCGTGGTGGCGGTGCTGACGCCCGGCATCCATAACTCGGCCTATTTCGAACATGCGTTTCTGGCCGACCAGATGGGCGCGGAACTGGTGGAAGCGGTCGATCTGCAAATCCACGATGGCCGCGTGTGTATGCGCACGACGCGGGGTTATGAGCCGATTGACGTGCTTTACCGCCGTGTGGACGATGCCTTCCTTGATCCGTTGAATTTCCGCCCTGACAGTTTGCTGGGCGTGCCGGGGATTTTCGATGTGTATCGTGCAGGCGGCATTACCATCGCCAACGCGCCGGGCACGGGCATTGCCGACGACAAGGCGCTTTACAGCTATATGCCTGATATCGTTGAGTTCTATACAGGCGAA
>RFUP01000603.1 GCA_009922885.1 Paracoccaceae bacterium | reverse complement strand
AGCACGGGCGCCGGAACGGCAGCCGCCACCTGAACCGGAGCCACCTGCGGTTGGGGCGCTGCAATCGGCCCCAGATCGGTGGCGGCGCGGGTGGTGACATCCGCTTCGCTCAGGGGCGGGCTCCGGTCGGGTTGCAGGGCGACCAGCACACCCGTGAGCGCCAGAAAGCCCCCGATGGCCAGAGCGGACCGGATCAGACGCGGATGCGCCTTCTTGCTACGGGTCTGTTCGAAGGAGTTCATCATGGTTGGGCCACCGTCAGTCCAAGGATTAACCAATCCTGCATGCCGCCGCGGTAGTAGCGGAGCTTGTCCGCGGGATAGCCCACGTCCAGCAGGTTACGAATGGCGCGCGGCGACTGATCGCACCACGGACCATTACAGAAGAGCGCCAGATCGAGCGCTGCGGAGAAATCCCATCCCGCGCCGACCTGCCGCGCGCCGAGCGCCTTCAGGATCTCGTCGCGATAGGGATTGGTCGGTTCAAGAGTTGCGAAAGGCACGTTGATCGCGCCAGGGATGGTGCCCTTCTGGAACCATTCGGGCACGCGACTGTCGATCAGCAACCCGCGCCCTTGTGACACCACGCCAGAGAGAAAGTCGAGGATCTCGATTTCACCGATAGTCTCCACCCCGGCCCCCGCCGACATCGGGTGAACGCAGAATGGAGGGCAAGCGCGCGAGGTTTTTGCGAACTCGCCTGTCAGCGTCGCGGCATTATCCTGATTGCGGGAGATTTCGTAGGGTTGACCATTAATCGTGAACTGGCGTGACAATTCGCCGGCCGTGATCCCTACCGCCTTATCTGTCGCCAAAGCCCCTCCGGCTGCCAAGTGCAGCGCGGCACAGGCGAGTAACAGCACTCGCTTCATACACATATCCCCCAGAAGGCATGACTATTAGGCTGGCAGGCCCCATGCCGCATCTGGCCTCAAGATATAGGCGAATCATTCCGAATCAGTCAACCTAAAGTGATTCGCATGGCGTGATTTCAGCTAGAAGAATCAAAGACGAATCGCATAGCCGAGTCGTTTCAAGGCGTTACCAGTCTTGTGCCTGCCGCCATACAAGCGGCGCGCGGCCTAGAATTCCTTCGGAATGCCTCCGGCGGGGATATTTGAAAAAGAGAAAGATCGATTTCTCTTTCGGAAATATCCCGGGGGGTGAGGCCAAAGGCCGAGGGGGGCAGCGCCCCCCTTTTTCGTCTCCATTACTGCGACGGAGCCCATTGCACCAAGTCGAGCGCAGGTGCGGCAGTGGCGAGCATGACGATACGGTCGAAGCCCAGGGCGATGCCGGAGGCGGGGGGCATATGGGCGAGAGCGGCGAGGAAGTCTTCGTCGAGCGGGTAGCGTTCGCCGTAGATGCGTTCTTTCTCGGTCATATCCGCTTCGAAGCGGTTCCGCTGTTCGACGGGGTCGGTGAGTTCGCCGAAGCCATTCGCGAGTTCGACGCCGCAGGCATAGAGTTC
>RFUP01000602.1 GCA_009922885.1 Paracoccaceae bacterium | reverse complement strand
AGAACTATGTCTGCGCCATCACCACCATCTACTTCGTCATCATGGTCGCCGCCAAAGATTTGGTCTTCGCCACGATCCCCATGCAAGGTGTCGCGCCCGCCACCGCCCCGTTGGGCGCGACGGTCTTCCACGTTCTGGCTGCCGCGAACACCTCTCAAACGCATCGCGAAACTCCTTAACCTACCCTTTCGGCGATGTTCGCACGATCAGAAGCAGAGGAACAGGCTAGAAAACATCGCTCCGGCCGCTGACGCATCGGGCTAACGGTCGCCCCCACCTTCGGGGAGCCGAGAATCGGTTGCCAGTCGGGTCACATATACTGTGGCCCCCTATCCCCTGAATCGACGCGCCCCCGCGTTCTCCGGTGGACCTTCGCGCCGCAGCCGTCTAGGGTCTCCTCCACGGCGAAAGAGGAGCCTCCATGAGCGAGCAGGGCGCATCATCCACGGGAAAGGCCTATCAGGTTCTGGCGCGGAAATACCGCCCCGAAACCTTCGCCGATCTCGTCGGCCAAGATGCGATGGTCCGCACGCTCAAAAACGCCTTCGAGGCAGGCCGCATCGCCCAAGCCTTCATCATGACAGGCATCCGCGGCACCGGTAAAACCACCACCGCCCGCATTATCGCCAAAGGCATGAACTGCATCGGCCCCGATGGCACTGGCGGCCCCACCACCAATCCCTGCGGCCAATGCGAACACTGCGTCGCCATCATGGAAGGCCGCCACGTCGACGTGATGGAGATGGACGCCGCCTCCCGCACGGGTGTGGGCGACATCCGCGAAATCATCGACAGCGTCGCCTATCGCGCCGCCTCCGCCCGCTACAAGATCTACATCATCGACGAAGTCCACATGCTCTCCACGAGCGCCTTCAACGCGCTCCTGAAAACGCTCGAAGAGCCGCCCGCGCATGTGAAATTCATCTTCGCCACCACCGAGATCCGCAAGGTTCCGGTCACCGTCCTCTCGCGCTGCCAACGCTTCGATCTGCGCCGCATCGAGCCCGAAGTAATGCTCGGCCTCCTGCGCAAGATCGCCACCTCGGAAGGCGCCCAGATCACTGACGAGGCGCTCGCCCTCATCACCCGCGCCGCCGAAGGCTCGGCCCGCGACGCCACCTCGCTCCTCGATCAGGCTATCAGCCATGGTGCCGGCGAAACCACCGCCGATCAGGTCCGCGCGATGCTCGGCCTCGCCGACCGTGGCCGCGTGATGGACCTCTTCGATCTCGTCATGAAAGGCGACGCGGCAGGTGCCTTGGCCGAACTTGGCGCGCAATACGCCGATGGTGCCGATCCCATGGCCGTGCTTCGTGATCTGGCCGAGGTCACGCATTGGATTTCAGTGGTGAAAATCACCCCTGAAGCCGCCGAAGACCCCACCGTTTCCCCCGATGAACGCGCCCGCGGCCAAGCCCTCGCCTCCGCCCTGCCGATGCGCGTCCTCACCCGCATGTGGCAAATGCTCTT
>RFUP01000601.1 GCA_009922885.1 Paracoccaceae bacterium | reverse complement strand
TGTGGAGATCACGGCGAGTTGGGCTTTCGCATCAACCGTGGTGCCTTCGGGGGCGAGGATTTCGGCCAGCACGCCAGCGGCGGGGGCGGGCACTTCGACCGACACTTTGTCGGTTTCGAGTTCGCAGAGCATTTCATCCTGCGCCACGGTATCGCCGACCTTCTTGAACCAGGTCGAGACCGTTGCCTCGGTCACGCTTTCGCCCAGGGAGGGCACCATCACCTTAACGGTCTCAGCCATATCAGACCCTTTCGTTTCCGCAGTTGCGGGCTTTTGAGTGGAGCCGCTTGCTGCGGCGGGTTTGGCGGCAGCGCCGCCTTGTTCGAGGAGGGCGAGGAGCGCGTTCACGCCCACGGTTTCGCCTTCCTTGGCGATCACATCACCCAAGATACCAGCGGCAGGCGCGGGCACTTCGACGGTGACCTTGTCGGTTTCCAGCTCGCAGAGCATTTCATCCGCCGCGACCGCGTCACCGGGTTTCTTGAACCAGGTGGCGACGGTGGCTTCGGTGACGCTTTCGCCGAGCGTGGGGACGCGGATCTCGATGCCCATCGATCACTTGCCTCCGACCGTAAGGGCTTCGTTGAGGAGCTGGTTCTGCTCGGCCTTGTGCTTGGACGCGAGACCCGTTGCGGGCGATGCAGACGCGGCGCGACCTGCGTAAACCGGGCGGGTGTGCTTGGCGCCGATGCGGGTGAGCACCCATTCGATGTTCGGTTCGACGAAGGTCCAGTAGCCCTGGTTCTTCGGTTCTTCCTGACACCAGACCATTTCCGCGTTCTTGAAGCGCTGAAGCTCTTGGGAGAGCGACTGCGCGGGGAACGGATAGAACTGTTCGAGGCGGAGGAGGTAGACATCATCGAGGCCGCGGGCGTCACGCTCTTCGAGAAGGTCGTAGTAGACCTTGCCGGAGCACATGACGACGCGCTTGATCTCTGCGTCGGGCTTGAGGTTCATTTCCGAATGGCCCTTCTGCGCGTCGTCCCAGAGGACGCGGTGGAAGGAGGAACCGGTGGTGAAATCCTCGACATCCGAGATGGCCATCTTGTGACGCAGGAGCGATTTCGGCGTCATCAGGATGAGCGGCTTGCGGAACGAGCGGTGCAGCTGGCGACGCAGGATGTGGAAGTAGTTCGCAGGCGTCGAGCAGTTGGCCACGATCCAGTTATCGCCACCACACATTTGCAGGAAGCGCTCGGGGCGGGCCGAGGAGTGCTCGGGGCCTTGGCCTTCGTAGCCATGCGGCAGGAGCACCACGAGGCCGGACATGCGGAGCCACTTCGATTCACCAGAGGAGACGAACTGGTCGAACATGATCTGCGCGCCGTTGGCGAAGTCGCCGAACTGGGCTTCCCACATGGTGAGCGCGTTCGGTTCTGCCAGCGAGTAGCCGTATTCGAAGCCGAGCACCGCGTATTCGGAGAGCATCGAGTCGATGACTTCGTAGCGGGCCTGACCTTCGCGGATGTGG
>RFUP01000061.1 GCA_009922885.1 Paracoccaceae bacterium | reverse complement strand
CGGGCGCGACACCTTGCATGGGGATCGTGGCGAAGACCAAATCTTTGGCGGCGACCATGATGACGAAGTAGATGGTGGTGATGGCGCAGACATAGTTCTTGCTGGAACAGGCTCTGATTTTGTCCTCGGCGGCTGGGGTGAAGACAAGATTTATGGCGGCGCAGGCGATGACGACCTCAACGGCGAGGACGAGGATGACATCCTGAGCGGTGGCGCCGGGAATGATCTGATCTCCGGTGGTTTCGGAGACGATCTGCTGCGCGGACAATCGGGGAATGATGCCCTGTTTGGCGGTTGGGGCCGAGACACGTTGATGGGGGATGCAGGCGATGATGACCTGCATGGGGATGGTGGTGCTGACCTCATTGTCGGGGGGAGTGGCCATGATCTGATCGATGGAGGGGACGGGCAAGATACGCTGCTCGGTGGTTCCGGAGACGATACGATCGACGGCGGCGCGAATAGTGACCTAATCGAGGGCGGATTAGGCAACGATCTGCTGAACGGTGGTTCCTCTGGCGGCGACACTCTGGTCGGCGGGGCTGGCGAGGACACGCTGGTTGCCATGGGGGGCAATGATGTGCTGATCGGTGGCGAGGATGCGGATACGTTCGTATTCGAGACGGAGATTGGCTATATCAAGGTTGTGGTTGAAGACTTCGAGCAGGGGATCGATCGCCTCGACTACACGGCATTCTTGGGCACGAGCTGGGCGGATGTTGAGCAGTTCAACTACCATGACGGTGAAGGTATGCTTGTTTACGTTGACACGAACCATCCCTACCTCGTGCTGACGGGGATGAGCCAAGGCAGCCTTTTGGAAACGGATTTCCTTTTCGCATGAAAAAGGCGGCCTCTGGGGCCGCCTTTCCGCGTGTTAGTCTGCGTTACTTGCAGCGCTTCTCGGCTTCTTCGACGGCGGCGGTGTAACCGGAGAGGGAGAAGGTATCTTTTGTCTGGGTGCCGCGACCGGAGCGCGCGGTGAGGGTGGCAGAAGCGCCACGCTTCATGGAGGCGATGATCTTTCCGTCATCTGCTCCGCTCTGCGGCCACGCCCATTCGCCCTCGGTCAGAAGTTCGAACTGTTCACCGCCGATGTTGAGGTTCACGGTTGAGCCAGATGCGAAGGGGTAGCCCCCAGTGAAAGCCACTTGGCCAGAGACGCCTGCGCCGGGGCGGTAGAAGGTCATGAACAGGATCTCGCCCCGCTTCACGGCGACGACACGCCCGTCTTTGCTGTTCACAGTTTCTTTGGGTGTGGAGACGGCCCAACATTCTTTGGGATCTTTATCTTCGAAGACAGACCAGTCCGTTTTGGCGGCAACCTGATTGTTGGACGTTTGCTGAGCTTGTGCGGATGTCGCGGCTACAAATGCCAGTGTTGCGGCAAGACCACGCGCGAAATTCAATGTCATGTGAGCAGCCTCCAAGCTGTTCCGTGCCTCTGTTCTGGTTCGATCGGCCACTTCGCAAGCGGTTCTTGTCGTATCGACCCATTTCCTTCTCGATCCTGCTATATTAGCGTCAAAAGCGCCACGGGCGAAAGACCCGTTGGCGGAAATTCGCACATCCGTGAAGGAGAAGAAGCATGAGCGGTGCTGTTCCGATGGCTGAGATCTGGCGTGGGCCATTTCTGGAGAGCGTTCATATGGGCCATGCCGTGATTTGCGGCGCGGATGGCGAGATCGTGGAGGCGTGGGGCAACCCGAACGAGGTGGTGATGCCGCGTTCTTCGTCGAAGATGCTGCAGGCGTTGCCGCTGATCGAGAGCGGCGCGGCGGATGCGCATGGGCTGAACACGGAGCAACTGGCGCTGGCCTGTGCGAGCCATCAGGGCGCGCATATCCACACCGACCGGGTGAACGCTTGGCTTGCGACGCTCGGGCTGTCGGACGCGGACTTCCGTTGCGGCGCGCAGGAGCCGACGGACCGCGCGGCGATGGAGGAGTTGATCCGGGCGGGTGAGAAACCTTGCCAAGTGCATAACAACTGTTCCGGCAAGCACGCGGGGTTCTTGACCCTGACGCGGCACCTGAAGGCCGGGCCGGAGTATGTGGACCCGTCGCATGCGGTTCAGAAAGCGTGCCTTTCTGCGTTCGAAGAGGTGACGGGCGAGGCTTCGCCTGGTTTCGGGATCGACGGCTGTTCGGCGCCGAACTTCGCGACCACGTTGCATGGGATGGCTCGGGCGATGGCATTCTTTGCGGCCTCCGAGGAAGGCGCCGGTACGCGCGCTTCGGCTGCGGCGCGGCTGCGCAAGGCGATGGTGCTGCATCCCGAACTGGTGGCGGGCGAAGGGCGAGCGTGCACCGAGCTGATGCGCGCTATGAACGGGCGGGTGGCATTGAAGACGGGGGCTGAGGCCTTCTTCATCGCGATTGTGCCGGAGAAAAAGCTGGGGATCGCGCTGAAGATCGTAGATGGCAGCACGCGCGGATCGGAAGCGGCGATCACGGCACTCCTGATCCGCTTGGGTCTGCTTGATGCTGAGCATCCGGCAGCGCGTAAGCGCCTGAACGCACCGATCCGCAATTGGAACGGTATCGAAACAGGCTCTATTCAGGCCGGATCTGCGTTTCGCTAAAATTACGCCGCGCGGCGGTGGGCGAGGGTGATGGCCTCGAAATGGCGCAGGACGAGGTGGCTCGACTGCGCGTGTTCCGGCAGGGCACCGCGGTCCACGTCGCACAGGAGGCTGCACGCCAGTAACTCTGGCTTGCGACGCAGGCGGCCGATGAAGAGGCTTTCCATCTGCGTGCCCGATACCTGCAGTGCTTCGTGGGCGGGCAGGATGAGTTGAGTCCACGTGACGGTTGGACCGCCGAGGGCATGAATGGCGGCGGTGCCATTCACGAGATGGCGGGCAGGAACGAGGACTTGTTCTTCGCCGAACATGTATTCCACATCGGAGCCACCGATCACGAGGCGCTGATCCGGTGCGACGAGCACATCTTCGCGCAAACCGAAATAGGGTGCGCGCAGCATCACGGGGGCGAAGCTGCCCAGAGCCGGAACCGTGCGGCGGATGGTGGCCAGAACCGGAACAAGCTTGCCGGACATCGCGCGAACCGTATCGCCTGCCTTCACGCGGCCAGCGGCCACATAGCCCTTCTCGGTGAGGATATTGGCGTGAAGCGAGAGAGTTGGTTGAGGTCCGACAGGCTCTATTTCGTCGGAAAGCGCGATATAGGTTGCTTCTTCATCCATCTCGCGTTGGCGCGGGTCTGTGAATGCGGCGCGCAGGTCGGCGACAAGAAGAGGCGGCGGCGCAGAGACCGGAACCAGCACAGTGCGCGGCTGGCCGACGACTTCGAGCGCGAGAAGTGCGGTGCGGGCGGGGGCATCCCATGCGTAGCTGAGGCGGATGGTTTCGCCATGCGTTGCATTCTCGTATCCGATGGTGGCGTGAAGCAGGCGATCGCCTTGCTGGATGACGAGAACGATGCCGCGACCGGGGATGGCGCGGAGGGAGAACGAGGTTTCCCAGGCGTTCGAGCGTTGGAAGGACAGAAGCGTGATGGCACGATCTTCGGACGGAAGGACTGCCTCTACGAGGATCGTGCCTCGGGAGAGCATGGAGTCCGTGGTGCTGGCTTTGGCCAGAAGGCGGGAGCGACCGGAGTCACTGCCGAGGCCTGCGAGGCTGAAGCGTTGATCGTCGCGGGTGGAGATGCCAATCCATGCCATATCAAGCAACCTTCTCTGCAGTCAGGACACGGGCCTCGAAGCCCTTCAAGGTGCGGCGGGCGGCGGGGCTGTAGCCTTCGCCGGTATGCGGGTCTATTTCAGGGAAAAGCGTGCAAATTTCCTGCACGACCTCGGCTTCAAAGCTGTCTTTGATCTGGGGGCCGGGAAGGAAGCTTTCGGTTTCCAGACCGTCAGAGAGGACCACTTGGTGACGGTCGAAGAGGATATGGACGTATTCGACTGTACCGCCTTCGACGCGGCGGACTGAGCGGTCGTTCACGAGGTCTTTCGCAGCGACGAGCACTTCGGCATCGCCGAAGAGCAACTCGGCCAGTGCGTCTTTGATGAGGATGCGGTGCAGCGGTGAAACCAGCACTTCGCGGTGATCGCCGAAGGTGTTCGGAGCGATACGGATCGGGGCGTAATCCCCGACGGCGGGCACAACGCGGCGGCCAAGCCAGCGAAGCGGTTGGGGGCCTTCGTCTTTTGTAATCACGAGATCGCCGGGTTTGAGTGCCTCGACTGGGACTTCGCCAGCGGGGGTCAGGATCATAGTGCCCGAGACGAAGCAGGGCACCTGATTGAGCGTGACGAAGGCGGTGTCGGAAAGGCCGTTTCCATTGCCGTTGGCGATTGTGTAGGTGAAGTTCACGCTCTCGGTGACACCATCGGAGGTGATGCCGAGGGTGCCGTCCGCGTTGAGGGTGACGATCTGGCCCGTTGCCAGAGTGACCGATTGACCCGCCACAACGGGTTGGCCGTTGATGTGCGTGATGATCAGTGTCGAGTTGCCCGGGCCGGAGTCGTTGGCCAGAACATCGAGATTGGTGGTGTAATTCGTGCCCATGGTGATCGCATCATCGTTTGCGATAAGGGCTGTCTGGGCCGAACCGCCGGCGATGAGCACAGCGGAGTCGTAGCTTGAGTCGTTCACATCCGCGACGCCGATCCGGATCGAGTTCACCTGATTGGGAATCACGGCCATCTTCAGCGTCATGGTGACGGTGAAACCGTCCATCTCGGTGTTGAATTGATCGTTGGTGTTTGAGACGAACAGGTTCTGGCTGGTGGTGGGGCTCAGGTTGCCCGGGTCGATGTCGCCATTCCCCACGGCGAGCTGCACCTGCTGGCCATTCACCCAGACGCCGACGAAATCCTGATAGATGCCGTTGGTGTATTCAGGGAATTCCTCGGAGGCGAAAACGAACTGGAGGGTTAGGATGTTGCCAGTGGGGATGATGTTGGCCGTCAGATAAGCGGCATCATAGGTGGAGGCCCCAGCGGCTTGGTTGAACTGGGTGAGATTGTTCGAGCCGGACGTATTTGTGGAGGTAGCGGTTGATTGGTTCGACTGACCGGAGGAGTTGGTGAAATCGCGGACGTAACCCGTTGAGAGGATAACGCCAGTATCGCCGGGGACGACGCCGGGCGATGTCGTGTCACCACCGGTGTAGATGCCGGAGGACAGGCGGTCGCCGCTATAGGACGCGCTGACGACTGTAACGCCAGTCCCGAAGATTTCATTGGCCATCGCCAATGCGTTTGCATTCGAATTAATCGAAAGCTCAGATGCCGCTACCATTTGCCCAGCCCCTCAAAGGAGCCCGGGACTGGTCATGCCCAGCGAAACGAAACGCGAGGGTTTACCCCCGTCGAAACCAACTTACTCTTAACCGCTCGATCGGTTCGACGTTGCGAACCGGCTGCTCATGCCCTGCCTCGGGTCATTTATTGTTAACGAATGGTTAACGACATATCAGTAAGGATGCAAAGAAATACTCGCTTGGGGTGTTTGCGGAGAAAGTGGAGATGCGTCCTTTCGGCCACATTTGCGCGGCGGCTCTGATCGCGGTAGCCCTATGCGAAATGCCGAATGGAGTGTGACATGCCCAAAGATTTTACGCCTGTTGATGCCGCAGAATTGACCCGCGCCCTGATCCGCTGCCCTTCAGTGACGCCCACGGAAGGCGGTGCACTGGTGGTGTTGGCAGAGTTGCTGGAAAAGGCGGGGTTCGCGTGCACACGGGTGGACCGGAACGGCACACCGAACCTCTATGCGCGCTGGGGTGCTAAGGCGCATGCGAAGACTTTCGGCTTCAACGGGCACACGGATGTGGTGCCGGTTGGAGACGTTGCGGCATGGACGGCAGACCCGTTTGGTGCAGAAATCAGGGACGGGCTGATCTGGGGGCGCGGGGCGACGGATATGAAATCCGGCGTTGCGGCCTTTGCGGCGGCGGCTGTGGATTTCGTGACGAACACGCCGCCGGACGGGGCTGTTGTGTTGGCGATCACCGGAGACGAGGAGGGCGACGCGACGGATGGCACGGTGGCGCTTCTCGACTGGATGGAAGCCGAGGGCGAGAAGATGAGCCTCTGCATCGTTGGGGAGCCGACCTGCCCTGCCAAGCTGGGCGATATGATGAAGATCGGGCGGCGCGGTTCGATGAACGCGCATTTCGTGGTGAAAGGGGTGCAAGGGCATTCGGCCTATCCGCATCGCGCCAAGAACCCGCTTCCGGCGATGGCGCGGTTGATGGATCGGTTGGCGAGCCATGAGTTGGACAAGGGCACCGATCATTTCGATGCTTCGACGCTGGCTGTGGTGACGATCGACACGGGCAATCCGGCGTCAAACGTGATCCCCGCGCAGTGCAAGGGCACGGTGAACATCCGTTTCAATGACCTGCATTCGGGCGCTTCTTTGACGGCATGGCTGGAGGCTGAAGCCGCGAAGGTGGCCAAGGAATTTGACGTGCAGGTGGAGATGAAGATCAAGATCTCCGGCGAAAGCTTCCTGACGCCACCCGGTGCGCTTTCAGAACTGGTGTCGAAGGCGGTTGAGGCGGAAACCGGCATGGTTCCCGTGATGTCGACAACCGGGGGCACGTCGGATGCACGGTTCGTGAAGTCGCATTGCCCAGTGGTGGAGTTCGGCCTCGTGGGTAACTTCATGCATCAGGTCGATGAGCGTGTGCCCGTTGCGGAGGTGCATGCGCTGAAGGCGATCTATGGCCGGATGTTGCGTGACTATTTCGCCTGATCCGCGCTGGCGCCCGCGCCTTGTGATCATGGTGAAGCTGCCACGGCCGGGGCGGGTGAAGACCCGTTTGGCGCGGGTAATAGGCTCTGTAGCAGCGGCTTGGTGGATGCGGCGGGAAATCCGGCGGCTTCGGCGGCTGTTGGATGGCCGCTGGGAAACCGTGCTGGCCATTGCGCCGGATGGCGCGTTGGTGGCGCGGGAGTGGCCTCTGGGGTTCAAGCGCATCCCGCAAGGCAGCGGTGATCTGGGCGCGCGGATGGGGCGGGTGCTGCGGCAGATGCCACCCGGCCCTCTGTGCATTATCGGCGGCGATATTCCGGGGATCACGCGTGCGCATATCGCGAGGGCGTTTCAGGCCTTGGGGCGTGCGGAAATGGTTTATGGGCCGACGTTCGATGGCGGGTATTGGCTGGTGGGCCATCGCCGGAGCGGGCGAATTCCAGCGGGGCTATTCGAGCATGTGCGCTGGTCGAGTGAGAATGCGTTGGCGGATAGCATCGCTTCCACGCCTGATCAGCGGATCGTGTTGATTGACGTGTTGCAGGATGTGGACGACGCTGCGGACCTTCAGGCGGTGAGTGCGCGGGTTGCGCTGCGCGACCGCTGAATGAGCAGGATGACGATACCGAGGTTCAATACGTTCCAGCCGATGCCATTAATGAAGGCGAGGAAGTAGCTACCGCTCTGGTCGTAGATCCAGCCAGACATCCAGCCTCCCAAAGCCATGCCGAGAATGGTGGCCATCATCACGAAGCCTACACGCGTGCCTGCTTCCCGTGCGGGCAGGTATTCCCGTACGATGACGGCATAGCTCGGCACGATGCCACCTTGGCTGAGGCCAAAAACGGCGGAGACGACATAGAGGGGGACGAGACCATCGAAGGGCAGATAGAGGATCAGCCCGATGGTTTGGAGTGTTGAGCCGATGAGAAGGGTAGCGACGCCACCGATCCGGTCCGAGAGAAGGCCGGAGATCAGGCGGGAGATAACGCCGCCTAGTAACATCAGAGAGAGCATTTCTGCGCCAACAGCCGGGCCGTAGCCCAAATCGGCGCAATAGGCGACGATGTGAACTTGTGGCATCGACATCGCCATGCAGCAGGCGATGCCAGCGAGGCCCAGAAGCCAAGTGAGTTGGCGGGGCGTGAAGCCGGAGCTGCGAACGCGGGCGGAGTTCACGGCATCGGAATGGGCTTGTGCCGCAAGAGGCACGCGGCGGCGCAGGAAAAGCGAGAGCGGCAGGACGGCAGCCAGAACGATGATCGCAAGTGCGATGTAGGCTTGGCGCCAGTCGCCCGCAGCGATCATCGGTTTCAGAACCATCGGCCAGATCGTGCCCGAGAGGTAATTGCCGCAGGCGGCAATGGCCACGGCGACGCCGCGGCGCTTGAGGAACCATTGCGAGACGTCCGCGATCAGCGGGCCGAAGCATGCGGCGGTTCCGAGGCCTGCAAGGAACTGCATCATGGCAACGACCGTGATGTTGGGCGCGTAGGCTGACCCGACAAAGCCGATGGCGGTGCTGATGGCGGCCCCCCAGAGTGCGACGGTGATACCAAAGCGATCAACCATGCGCCCGATCAGGAAGTTGCCCAAGGCAAAGCCGATCATGGTGGCGGTATAGGGCAGCGAGGCAGAGCCGCGATCGACGCCGAAATCGTTCTGCATGGCGGGCATCATCACGATAATCGCCCACATCCCGATGTTGCCGATGCAGGCAATCAGGAGCGAGAGCGCGAGGCGCCCCCATGAGTATCGGCTGTCGAGAACCTGTTCGTCCATGGCTGCACGCTATCGGCGGAAACCGAGATTTGATAGTGCCATTTGCGCCCTTAGATGGGTCCAGAAGATACAAAAAAGGCCGCTGCGAGAGCGGCCTTTTCCGGGAATGTGTGCGTTTAGTTCGTTGCCGCAGCGATCGACGTGGTGATCAGCGTCGGGATGATCTGCTGGATCGTACGGTTCCACTTGGTGATCGGCTGTTCTTCGACGAAGACGATGTCGTTCGGGCGCATCTCGAACTTGGTCGCAAGGATCAGGTTGACCGGGTTCTTGGCGTTCAGGTGCCACGCCGTGACCTTGCCACCATCGCGCGGATCGGGTGAGGCGCGGAGGACATAGATCTGGCTCGGGTTCGCTTTCTCGACGCTATAGCCGGAGCCACCGAGAAGCGTGTCGGCGAGGCTGGCTTGGCGACCGAATGGCAGAGCGATGCGACCAGGCTTCAGGACTTCACCCGTGATATACACGAAGTCGCGGTCAACGGAGTCGAGTTCGAGTTGGGCATCGAAGTTCGAGCGCTGCTCTGAGAGCTCGGCGCGGCGCAGGCTAACAGCGGTTTGCAATTCGTTCAGGGCCTGCTGGCGGGACGCATTGCGGATGGTCGTCAGGGTGATCTGCTCTTGGAAGTAGGATTGCGCCTGATCGAGATCGTAGGAGGTATCCACGAAGATGCTGTCGCCGCCGATGAGGCGGGTGCGCTGGAGATCCGGGCGCTCCAGATAGGTGCTGAGCGGGATCTGGTAAAGCTGCCCATCGCGGTAGATGCGGATGGTGGCGAAATCGAGGTCTTTCGTGGCAACGCCGCCTGCGGCTGCGAGGGCTTCGTCAAGGCGCAGCGGTGTCAGGGCGACGGGGGCCACGGCGGGTTTTGCAACTGCGCCACCGATGGCGACGCGAGCGGAATTGAATTCGGCGATCTCGATGGAGAAGGAAGGATCGATGCCGTTCTCTACCAAGGTCTGGAAAACGCGTGCTTCGGCTTCTTCCAGTGTTTGACCGTCTTGACGAAGCCCTCGCAGCCGCAGGCGGCGT
>RFUP01000007.1 GCA_009922885.1 Paracoccaceae bacterium | reverse complement strand
CGGAAATATCCTCGGGGGGTGAATGCCGGAGGCAGAGGGGGGCAGACAGCCCCCCCTTTTCATGACCCCGCCATCAGTCGCGTCATTTCCCGAATAGGGTGCGACGCTTCTCGCATTGAAGAATCCTTGCGCCCGAAGTAACCAGACTGTGCTTCGGTTCCGGTGCTCAAGCTCCGGATGAAAAGGGAACCGGGTGCGGGCGAAAGCCCTACTCCCGGACTGCCCCCGCAACTGTAAGCGGCGAGCGATGTCGGCATATGCCACTGGGCCTCCGAAAGGAGGCTTGGGAAGGCCCGGCAAAGCATTGACCCGCAAGTCAGGAGACCTGCCGAGGTGATCACCTTGTCCATGCGCGGGGCGCGCCATGGGCTGCGGGTTTTCCGTAGAGGTGACGACCTTCACCGTCTGCGGGGGACCTAGTCCTCTGTCTGACCAATTCAAGACCAATGCTCCCGAAACGAAGGAGCGCCGAGGACGTTATGAAATACCTTGTCTCCGCCAGTATTCTGGCGCTTTCCGTCGCTACCCAAGCCTCCGCACAAGAGCCGTTCCAGTTAGGAACCATCACTCTTTTCACCAACCAGACCGCCACCACGACAGCGCGTTCCGGCGCAACGGTGGAAGTTGTCGAGGCGAAAGAGGTGCAGAAGGCATCCGACACCCGTCTTGTCGATTATCTGTCCTCGCTTCCGGGCGTGTCCGCGTCGACGAATGGCGGCCTTGGCGGTACGGGTACCCTGCGCGTCCGCGGCCTCGGCGGCGAATATCTTGCTGTGCGCATCGATGGCATCGACGTGACAGACCCCTCTCGTCCGCAAAACCTGTTCGACTGGAACGGCCTGACCTTGGGCGGTGTTTCGCGGATTGAATTGCTCAAAGGGTCGCAATCGGCAGGCTATGGTGCTGGCGCTGTTGCTGGTGTGATCAACATCACAACGCTCCGCGCAGAAGAAGAAGGCACCTCTGGCCAGGCAAGCTTGGAAGTCGGCAGCTTCGGCACGGTGCAGGCTGGCGTTTCCATCGCGAATAAGTCTGATCGCGCAGAGATCAGCCTTGGCCTCAACCGTGTCACCACGGATGGCTTCTCGGCCAGTTCCCTCGGTGTCGAGGCCGATGGATATGAAGCAACCCAACTGACATTCGGGGCCTCCTACCAGATCACTGACGCGGTCAAAGTTGGCCTCTCGCTCTATGCCGTCGATAGCTACGGCGAGTTCGACGAATTCGGCGGCGACGGCGCAGCACCTTTCGACGAATACAATGAAAGCACCACCCGCGCAGGCCGAGTCTATGCCGAGTTCCAGACGGGGGCTGTGAAGAACGAACTGTCCTTCTCCGCTCTGAACGGGGATCGCACGTCGAATTCCGATGGTGTGGCCAGCCCCTTCTCGGGCACCCGCCGCTCTGTTGAATACAAGGGATCGGTAGAGCAGTCCGAAGCGCTGACACTTTCTTGGGGCGCAAGCTTCGTCAAGGAAGGCTTCGATGCTGTCGAAGAGGACTGGTCGGTGTTTCCTCCGCTAATCCTTACCCCTTCGGGTTCGGTCGAAACCAAAGCCGTTTTCGCCGAAGCACTTTATGCTCCGGCTGAAGACCTCGACCTGTCGCTGACCGTCCGTCATGACGACCATTCGTCTTTCGGTTCGAAAACGACGGGGCGCGCTGCGCTCGCATGGCGCATCCAGCCGGACCTGATCCTGCGCGCCTCGGCGGCAACAGGCTTCCTGCCGCCGTCGCTTTATGAGCTGCACAGCCAAGTTTATGGCAACCCCGCGCTCCAGCCGGAAGAAAGCAAGAGCTTCGAAATCGGCCTCGAAAAGCGCTACGGCGACGATGCCTTTGCCAAGGTCACTTTCTTCTCGACGGAAGTCACCAACCGCATCGATTATGACTTCCTGACCAATAGCTACCAGCAGGTTACTGGCGACACGAAGATTCAAGGGATGGAGCTTTCGGGCCGCACCCCCCTCTCCGAACGTGTTGCGCTCTTCGGCAGCTATACCCTCACTCGTGCCGAAGGGCCGAATGGTGGCAAGGTTGTTCGCGTGCCACAACATGACTTTGTCTTGGGTGTCGATGCTGCTCTAACCGATCGCCTGTCAGGAACGCTCACGGTCAACCGCATTGCCGAACGCTATGATGGTTTCGTCGCAACTCGCGCCCCGGACTACACTCTGGTGAACCTCAGCGTGAACTACGCGATCTCCGCCAAGGCAGAAGCCTATCTCCGCATCGAGAACCTGCTGGACGAGCAATACCAGTCGGTCAGCAACTACAACTCTTCTGGCCGGGCGGCCTACTTCGGTGTTCGGACGTCGTTCTGATCTCTGTGCTGTGGCCCTCGTTTTTGCGGGGGCCACAAGCGCTTTGGCGGATGCGCCGAAGCGCGTGGTGTCGATCAATCTCTGCACTGATGAATTGGCCCTTCTGTTGGCCGATCCAGGTCAGGTGATTTCGGTTTCCAAACTCTCCGCCGATCCGTCCTACGATATGGTCGTGCCCGATGGCGTCGGCATAAATGGCGGGCAGGCCGAGGAGGTGCATTCATTGTCACCCGATCTGGTGCTCGCCGGGGCCTTCTCCGGCGGCCCCACCGTGAGCATGCTCAAGCGCCTCGGGCATCCTGTCGAGGTGTTCTATCCGGCCTCTTCGCTTGACGAAATCCGCGCCAACATCCGCCAGATGGGCAAGCTCTTGGCGCAAGAGGAAAAGGCCGAAACCGTTGTGGCAAGTTTCGATGCCGATCTTGCCGCCTTGCAAGACGGCGGCCCACGCCCCCGCGCCGCTCTTTGGTTCGCTAATGGCTATGCTCCGGGGCCCGCAACTCTGGCGGGCCAGATCCTCGACGCGGCAGGCTATGACAATATCGCGGTAGAGGCAGGCATTTCGGGCACAGGCTTCCTTTCCTTGGAGCAACTCGTGGTGCTCGATCCCGACGTTATCGTCACCGGGCGGCCTTATCCCGGTGCATCCCGTGCCGAAGAAGTCATGCGCCACCCGATCGTGGCGGCGCTCAACGGCAAGAAGACCGCGCCTGCAACGGATCGCGACTGGGTGTGCGGCACGCCGCGCATCCTCAGGGCGATCAAGGCCCTCCGCGACGAGCGGCTTGATCTGGAGGGCCGCGGATGAAGCTCTATGCAGCTCTAGCAGCTTTGGTCGCAGTGCTCTTCCTTCTCTCCCTCTCGGTCGGGCCAGCAGGGTTCGGGCGGCTTTGGGAAACCACCGGGCCGATGCCGCTCATCCTTTGGGAAATCCGCTTGCCCCGTGCTGTGCTGGCGCTCTTGATCGGCGCAGCCTTGGGGCTCTCTGGTGCCGCGATGCAGGGCTATCTGCGCAACCCCATGGCCGAGCCGGGGATCTTGGGCGTTTCTGGCATGGCGGCTCTGGGTGCTGTCATCTCGATCCACTTCGGCCTTTCCACGCTCTGGCCCTTGGCCCTTCCCTTGGCGGCCCTGATGGGCGCAGTTGTTGGTGTGGCACTGATCCTTGCCTTGGCTGGTCCGCGCGGCGGTTCGGTCACGCTCATTCTGGCTGGTATCGCGATTTCCGCCCTGGCGGGAGCCTTCACCTCTCTCGTCCTCAACCTCGCGCCAAATCCTTGGGCCGCGAACGAGATCGTCTTTTGGATGATGGGATCGCTTGCGGATCGCTCTTGGCTACACGTCAGCCTCGCTGCGCCCTTCATCATTGTGGGCGCGGTTGTGCTCCTCCTGCAAGGCAAGGCGCTCGACGCCCTCACTCTGGGTGAAGATGCCGCCGAAAGCCTCGGGCTCTCGCTCGGCCGCGTACGGCTCTGGCTGGTGCTGGGCACGGCGGCTGTCGTTGGGGCAGGGGTGGCTGTGGCTGGTTCTGTGGGTTTTGTCGGCCTCGTCGTGCCGCACCTCTTGCGCCCCTTCGTGAACGGGCGGCCCTCAGCGCTGCTGCCGGCCGCTGCATTGGGTGGGGCCGCGCTTATTCTGGCTGCAGATGTCGCGGTTCGCATCCTGTTGCCAACGGGCGATCTGAAGCTCGGCGTTCTCACCGCGCTCGTCGGTGCCCCCTTGTTCCTCCATCTCATCTGGAAAATGCGGAGGGGCCTCGCATGACGCTTCTTTCGCTTCAGGCTTTGACGGTGCGGCGGGGCGAATGCCCCGTGGTGGATCGTGTCTCGTTCGAGGTGCGCGAGGGCGAGGTGGTTGGGCTTTTGGGGCCGAATGGCGCTGGCAAAACCACACTGATGCGCGGCGCCTTGGGCCTGATTGAGGCCACAGGGCGCTCCTCCTTGGCCGAATTGCCAGCCAAGGTACGGGCGAAAGCAGCCGCTTGGCTGCCACAAGCCCGCGAGATCGCATGGCCGATGCCGGTTGAGGCTGTCGTGCGTTTGGGCCGCTTGCCGCATGGGGACGATGGCTCGGCCGCAGTTGAGCAAGCGCTTGAGCGGATGGACCTCGGCGCGATGCGCCACCGCCCTGCAACTGAGCTTTCAGGTGGTGAACAAGCGCGCGTTCTCATCGCTCGCACATTGGCACAAGAAGCGCCCTTGGTTCTCGCAGATGAACCCGTGGCGGGTCTCGATCCCGCCCACCAGATCGCAACGATGCAGGTCTTCGAGAAACTCGCCCGTGAAGGCCGGGGCGTGATCGTTTCGCTCCACGATCTGGGCCTCGCCGTGCGCCACTGCACGCGGCTGATCCTGATGCAGTCCGGGCAAGTGGTGGCCGATGGCGCACCCCTTGAGGTGCTGACACCGACCCGCCTGCGCGAGGTATTCCACATCTCAGCGCACATTTCTGAGAGTGACAATGGGCCGATCTTCCAGCCGCTGGAGGTGATCCGATGAGCGTGACGCGCGATGGCGCATGGCTGCACTTCGATCTGGGTGCTCCTTTGCGGGCACTCTCGTGGTCGCTGACCAAACCGGGTTTCGTTACCACCGAAGCCATGGTTTGGCGCGAGGTGAAGAACCGCGACCTCACCCCCGATCTTGACGTGCACGCATGGTATGAAGCCGAGCTTTCCGCGAAAGGGTGGGGCGGGGCTGTCGCCTTCCTGACCTCGCGCGACATCGGCACTTGGGTCGAGGCAACGGCCTCTGTCGAAGGCGTCCGCGCGCATGCGGTTGCCACGGTCGGCCTCTCGAATGGCGAGCGCGTGGGGTCGCGGGTGGATTACTCGGGCCGCGATTGGAATGGCAAATGGGGCACGATTAACGTGGGCCTCAGGCTCTCTGAGGGTCTAACCGAGGCCGCGCTGATCGAGGCAATGGCGATTGCCGTTCAGGCCCGTACAGCAGCGGTGATGGATGCGGGTGTCTTGCTGCCCACGGGTCGTGCCACGGGCACGGGTACGGATTGCGTCGGCGTGGCCGCGCCCCTTGGGGATAACCCTTATGCCGGCCTGCATACAGCCGTTGGTGAAGCAGCAGGCCGCGCCGTCTATGATGCGGTCTTGAAGGGCGCGAAGGAATGGCGGCAAACTTATCCCAAAGCCCCCGGAGTTCCGATGGAGGATTTGGGATGGACCTGAACGCACTCGCCGCTTTCCTGCAGGCCGGCGGCCCCGCGATGTGGGCCATTGCCGCCCTTTCCGTGCTGACTGCCACGCTTGTCATGTGGAAAATCTGGCGCTTGGCTAGGGCCGGGGTCTGGTCAAGCGCGCCCGATGCGGCTCTCGCGGTTTGGGCTGCGGGCGATCGGCGGGCGTTGGAACAGGTTTCTGGAAAGGGCCTTTTGGCACGGCTAACGCGCCTCGCCATCCAATCGCGCCTCGATCCTGCACTCGGCGAAAAAGCCGCCCGAGAGGAAGTGACTGTGGCTGCAAAATCCATGATCGCCGACGTGAGAGGCGGCCTGCGCGCCTTGGAACTGATCGTGACTATTGCACCCCTCTTGGGCCTTTTTGGAACGGTTCTGGGCATGATCGAAGCCTTCCAGACTTTGCAGGCCGCAGGCAGCCGCGCCGACCCTTCGGCTTTGGCAGGCGGCATCTGGGAAGCGCTGCTCACCACTGCCGCGGGTATGGGCGTTGCCATTCCCGCAGCTATGGCCCTCTCGTGGTTCGATGGCACGGCGGAGCGCTTCCAGACACGTCTGGAAGAAGTAGCTACAAAGGTCTTCACGCGGGGCCCGGCAAGCGAATGATGAGCTTCGCCAAACCACGCCCCCGCAGGCGCGTATCGCTCACGCCGATGATCGACGTGGTCTTCTTGCTGCTCGTCTTCTTCATGCTGGCCGCACGGTTCGGCGTGGAAAGCTCCTTGGTTCTGTCGGCAGGCGGCGGGGCCGCCGGATGGGAAGGCGCACCGCGATTGGTCGAAGTCGCGCCCGATGCCGTGCGCTTGAATGGTGCTGACCTGTCGGAAGAGGCGTTGGCCGAGGCTTTGGCGCCCATTCTGCCGGAAGGTGGAACCGTTGTGTTGCGCCCTGTCGAAGGGGCGAGCCTGCAGCGCTTGGTGGACCTCACCGAAGCCTTGGAAGCCGCAGGCGCGGGCCGTGTTCTGGTGGTGGAGTAAGCGATGGATTTTGCTCCCGCCAAGCGCCGCGACCTGCCGGAAAGCATCGTTCCGATGATCAATGTGGTATTCCTGCTGCTGATCTTCTTCCTGATGACAGCCCAGATTGCTCCGCCTGATCCTGTTGAGGTGATGCCGCCCGTGTCGCAGTCCACGGCGGAGGTGCCGCAGGATGGCGTGCTCTATCTCGGGGCCGATGGCACTTTGGCTTTCGCTGAGGCGCGGGGCGAGGAGGCATTGGAAGCGGCGGTTTCGGGTGGCGCAGTCGTTCTCAAGGCGGATGCGGGGGTTGCGGCAGTTGAGGTCGCGCGCCTGTTGCCACGGCTGGCAGCCCTTGGGGCAAAGGATATTCGGTTGGTGACGGCAGAAGGGGCCAAGCCATGATGCGGATCGCGGAACATCTTGTGTTCGGCTCTCTCGCCGTGGCAGGGCATTTGGCTGTGTTCGGAATGGCAGGGGCAATGCCTGGGATCGGTGACGCACCCGAAGGCCCACAAGTGGTTATCGAAGCCGCGCCGGTTGAACTGGCTGCTTTGGTGAAGCAGTGGAGCGAGGCTCCAAGCGCGTCCGACGCAGCACCGGAAATGACTTCCCCGGAAACCCCGCCTGCGCCTTCAATGCCACAAACCGCGATGATAGCCCCTGCCTTGGCGGCCTTGCCCGGTTTAGCGCAACCCGCGGCTCCGACGGATCAACTCCGGATCGACACCACGCCAGCCGCTCCTCCAAAACAGAAGCCCGAACCGAAGGCCGAGAAAGCACCCAAGCCGCCTAAAGCCCCGAAGGCGGAGGCGAAGAAGTCCGAACCAAAGCTGCAAGCAAAGGCTGCAGCGACGCCACCAGCTCCGGCAGCAGCACCTCAGAAGGCGGCAGGCGGCGGTTCACAGAAGACCCTTATGTCATCTTGGGGCAAAGGCATCATGAAAGCCCTCGCGCGCCAGTCAGTCAGCGGTCGCGGCCTTCCGAAGGGAAGTGTTACGCTCGCCCTCACCATCGACACTTCGGGTCGCTTGGTTGGTGCGAAAGTCGCGCGCTCATCTGGCCACGCGGCGCTTGATCAAGCGGCTTTGACCGCCGTCCAAAAGGCGCGCTTTCCAAAGGCCCCTGACGGCATGACCGCAGGCCGCCACGCCTTCACTCTGCCCGTGGCCAGCCGTTAAAGCAGGCCTTCTTCTTCCAGCACCTTGCGCGCCACGCGGAAACATTCGAGCGCTTGCGGCACGCCACAATAAATGCCGATCACATGCACCGTGGCGCGGATCTGTTCCTTGGTCACTCCGTTGCGGATCGCTCCACGGCAATGCAACTCCCACTCGTGCATCTTGCCCAAGGCCCCGATCATCGAGAGGTTCATCAGGCTGCGGGTCTTCGCATCAAGCGCCTCATCGCCCCAGCCGAAGCCCCAGCACCACGCGGTCATCGCTTCCTGAAACGGGCGGTTGAAATCGTCTGCCGCCGCGAGGTTTTTCTCCACATATTCTGCGCCCAAAGTGGCCTTGCGCTTCGCGAGACCCTTTTCGAAGAAATCGTCCATTCGTGATGCTCCCATTGTTTGATCGAAACATAGCAGCACCACATGGAACGGCCAGAAGAGACCTCAACTGGTCGCAAATCAGTTTGCCTGAGGCCCGTGTCGGACTAGGCTCTAGCCCGAGGGAGAGATCAATGAATTATCGAATTGACGCGCTGCAATACGCGAACTGGTCCGAGAAGATATTCCGACAGATGCGCGAAGGCGGTTTGGATGCAGTGCATGTGACAATCGCTTATCACGAGACCTTCCGTGAAACGGTGCTCCGCATCGAGGAATGGAACCGCCGATTCGAGCAACATTCAGATCTGATTTTCCAAGGTTTCACAGCGGCGGATCTGGCCAAGGCCCGCGAAACGGGGAGAACTGCGATCTTCTTTGGCGCGCAAAACCCCTCGCCAATCGAAGATGACATTGGCCTTGTAGAAGTGCTGCACCGCTTGGGAATGCGCTTCATGCAGCTCACCTATAACAACCAGTCTCTCCTCGCGACGGGGTGCTACGAGGCCGAAGACGCAGGCATCACCCGCATGGGGCGCGAAGTCATCGAAGAGATGAATCGTGTGGGCATGGTCGTGGACATGAGCCACTCGGCAGATCGTTCAACCATTGAAGCAGCCGAGCTTTCAAGCCGCCCGATTGCCATCACCCATGCCAACCCGTGGGATTGGCACCCTGCCAAGCGCAACAAGAAAGACGCCGTGATCCGCGCCGTGACCGAACGGGGCGGGATGCTCGGGTTTTCGCTCTACCCGCACCACCTGAAGGGCGGATCGGCCTGCACTCTCCAAGACTTCTGCGAGATGATCGCGCGAACTGCTGAGCGCTATGGCGTCAACCACCTCGGGATTGGCACCGATCTTTGCCAAGATCACCCCGACAGCATCGTCGAGTGGATGCGGGTTGGGCGGTGGACCAAGAAAATCGATTATGGCGAAGGCTCGGCATCGGCGCCGGGCTTCCCGCCGATGCCCGAGTTCTACAAAGACAACCGCGACTTTCCGAATTTCGCCAAGGGGCTGGCAGAAGTCGGCTTCTCGCAAGTCGAGGTGGATGCGTTGATGGGCGGAAACTGGCATCGCTTCTTCGCAGAAGGGTTTGGTCCGAAATGATGCAGCATCCGGTTCTGGCCCAAGCGGCCACTGATGATCCATTGATTGCCGATGGCATCTCGCCCCGCAGCCCCTCCGTCGTCATGCGTCTGTCACGGATGGGCTCGTTTCACGCCTCGCGCCTCTCATTCATGCGCATTCTCTTGCGTCGGATGAAGGCTGAGGGCTGGGCCATCTCGCGCCCTGTCTGGGAAATCGATGCGAAGGGGGTTGGACGCGCCGTGTACACGGCACGCGGCCCTGAGCGCGCCTATTCTCTCGTCGCCTTCGCACACGACCTTCCCGACCACATGCGCTCAGATCGTGTGATCGCCACTGCGTGGGACGCTACGTTCACGCTACATGACGGCATTCCGTCCACTGCGGATATCGCGCGGCTCGAAGCGAATGTGCCGCTGCAAGAAGCGGGGCGCGTGAGTGAAAAGGAACTCTGCTTGGCGCGGGCCAATCGCTCGGTTCGGCTTTGGGATCATGTGGTAGAGCGTCTGTCCGAGGGGGCACAACCCGATGCGGTTAAGGTGGCCGAAGTCGGTTATCTGATGCGGACAACCGCCGTTTACGGCTCGGCCAAATTCGGAGCGGCCGATCGTGAATTGATCGTGAACCGCACTGAATGCCTCGCGCCCTTCCAAATGGAAATGCTCACCGTTTGGTTGATCCGTGCATTCGTCATGGACCTCGTGGAGCATATGGCACGCTCAAAAGGAGGCGAAAAGGCCGTTGCCCTAGATCCAAGATTGCGCCGCACCTTCGGGATCGGAAACTCCACTGGTCTCGGCATGGCACCATTCCTCATCAACCATCCGGCGCTGCTCAACAATTGGATTGCGGCTCGGGAATGGGCCTTGGCACGGGCGCGCTCTGTGGCGGACCCGTCTGAAACCGAGCGCAAACGGTTTTTGGCCCTTCTGCCGCGCGCATCGAAAAATGCAGACCTCTGGCGCTCGGACCATCCGGCGCAGATCGAGAAGCTGAAGGCATTGCGGGCGGATCTGACTGCCTTGGAAATTGAGGCGGCAAAAGGGCTGACCGCTGCTTACCCGTGGGATGCACTTTGGCGCTGGGGCGAAACCACTCTCACGGAGGAGGGGCAGGAGGCATTGGCATCGCTTCTGATCGAAGTGCATCCAGAACTGGTCGATGGCCTTTCGGACTGCATGGCCGCTGACGAAGCTCAGGCTTTCCCGATTGACGGCGCATGTAGCGTGAACAGTCTTCGTATTGATATCGAAACGCACTACGATTGGGCCTTGAACGTCGATTGGGAGGCGCGGGAAGCGCAGGCGCGGGTCTGGTATGTGTCGCAAGAAAAGCTTGAACCACGTTTGGGCGAGCGCTGGGAGGAAGAGGTGGCGGCATGGGAGCAGCCCTTGCAGCCGGGTCGCGATGTGTCTGCACTCTACACCGCGCTGCAAGATGTCGAAGGCAGCGTCGCGGCCTTCCTGATGGCGCATCCTGAACATCGCCACATCGTGCGACGGGTGCAAATCGCCGCGCGTTACCCTTACGCCGAAATCCGTGACAATACGATTTCCGCCGACGTCCTGCCGATTGACCTCCTTCGCGCCAAGCTCTCGTTTTTTGGTGCAGGCCATTTCGATCCACGCTCGGATCGCTGGGTCCGGATCAACATGTTCCGCGGCGCACCTTTTCCCGGCGAGCTTGCCGAGGCCGATGTCGAGGGCTGGGCATGGCCGGAGTGAAGTTGTCGCTTGGCGAGGTTGAGGGCCTTTGCAAGAAGGCGGCACGCGGGGCGGGCTTGCCTTGGGGTTTGGCAGAAGAAGCAGGCTTTGCCGCCCGCTGGCTATCCGCACATGGATTTGACGGCGCGGGCCTGGTGTTGGCCGATCTCGAAACGGGTGGGCAAAGCCTCAGCCTGGGCGTGGCACTGGCAGATGCACCTGAGGCTGGAACAATCCCCGCTGCGGAAGTGCCTCTGCTTCTGGCCCCCTTCGCCGCATTGGTGGCGCGGCGGCAGCCTTGCACCCTTACCTTGCCTGACGAGCGCTTCAACTTTGCTGCTGATGGCGCTGTTTCCCATGTCTCAACGGGTGGCGCATTTAGCTTTGCGTTTGGTCTGACCGATGGCGGGAACCCCTTGTCGCGCACAACACGGCCGACAGTGAGCGAAGCCACCCTGCAACGCCTGACCGAACTCGCCGCCCGCACCTACGCCCCAGCCACCGAAGCAAGCCGTCTCGCGGGCGCGGGCGCAGGGCTTTCGGATAACGATTAGGCGGTCAGGAATCGTACGGCGCGCTCAGCCGATCCTTGGCCCACGAGCGCGGCCGTCAGCTTGCCCGTCTGATAGGCCCCGGTATCGCAAGCGATGCGGCCGGAGTGCGCATGGGCCTCGGCAAAAATCGTGTGCCCGTGCAGAACCCAAAGCCCGTCTTGCCGCGTCTTGGTGAAGAAGTCGGCATGGCCCCAAAGCACGCTCCGGTCGCTTTGATCTTCCGGCTTTCGCGCAGGATCCAAAGCCGCATGAACGCAGATCACATTACCGGTCCGCCACCGTGTGGGCAGGTCGCGGATCCAGGCAACCAGCTCCTTGCCCATCTTGGTTTCCAACTCCAACGCGGCTTCCGTGATATCCTCAAGATCAGGCTTCGGACCCGGCGCTTCAACGCCGAAACTCAGCATCGTTTCGCGCCCACCGAAATCGATCCAGCGCAAACCGCGCCCTGCTGGATCGTCGATAAAATCCAGAAGCATTTGCTCGTGGTTGCCCTTCAGAACGATCGTCTGCGCACGGCTATCATGGAGCGATTTCACATAGCTCAATACCTCGGCGCTCTCGGGGCCACGGTCTACAAAATCGCCCACAAGAAGCAGAGGTTGGCCAGGTGCTTCCTGTTCCAACTTACCCACGAGAGCCGAGAGCAAATCCTGCCGCCCATGCACATCCCCTATCGCGGTGAACGGTTGGTCAGGCTCGATGCTAGATGAATATGCAAGCACCTCGGGCGCCGCCAGGGCGACTTCTGCAACGCGATCGCGCTTGATGAAGCGGGATAACAGCGATTTCACCTGAGCCACTCCCTATTTCTTAGGCAGTGACTTCCTCGACCGCTGACTTGATCCTGTCAATGGTCGCATGCAGAAGTTCGCTGCTTTCGGCCTCGGCCATGATCCGGATGAGAGGTTCGGTGCCAGATTTTCGGATCAGCACGCGCCCCTGCGCGCCCAATGCCTTCTCCGCAGCTTGGATCTCGTTTTTCACGCGGTCAGTATCAAGCGGGGTCTGGCCCACTTGGTAACGAACGTTCACCAGCTTCTGCGGAACCGGTGCGAAAACGCGGGTAAGCTGCGAGGCGGGTTTGCCGCTCTCGATCAGAGCCGCCAGAATTTGCAACGCGCCCACAAGCCCGTCACCTGTGGTCGCGTAGTCGGTCATCACGATATGCCCTGACTGCTCGCCACCCAGATTAAGCCCCTTCTCGCGCATCCGTTCGACCACGTAGCGGTCGCCAACATTGGTCCGCTCAAGGTGCACACCCAAACTGTTCAGGTGCCGCTCAAAGCCGAGGTTCGACATCACGGTGGCCGCAACAGCCCCGCCTTTCAGCAGCCCTTCCTTGGCCCACCGCGTAGCGATCAAGGCCATGATCTGGTCGCCGTCGGCAACGTGGCCGGTTTCATCAATCACAATCAGGCGGTCCGCATCGCCATCAAGGCACAGGCCGATATGCGCTCCGGTTTCACGCACTTTGGCGGCTGCGAGTTCCGGATGGGTCGATCCACAGCCCGCGTTGATGTTCGTTCCATTCGGCTGCACACCCAGCGAAATCACTTCCGCGCCGAGTTCCCAGAGCACCGTCGGGGCGGCGCGATAAGCGGCTCCGTTGGCGCAATCGAGCACAATCTTCAGCCCATCAAGGCGCAAACTGCGGGGGAAAGTGGTTTTGGCATATTCAACGTAGCGACCCAGCGCATCATCAAGCCGCTTCGCCCGACCGATGTTCTGCGGCTGCGCAGGTGCGACGCCTTCATGGAACAGCTTTTCGATAGACATCTCGTCCGCGTCCGAAAGCTTGAACCCGTCCGGCCCGAAGAATTTGATGCCATTATCCTCGGCTGGATTGTGGCTCGCAGAAATCATCACCCCCACATCGGCCCGCATCGAGCGTGTGAGCCAGCCAACAGCCGGCGTCGGCACTGGCCCGAGCAGGAATACGTTCATCCCCGTTGACGTGAAGCCCGCCGTCAGCGCCGTTTCGAGCATGTAGCAGGATAGCCGCGTGTCCTTGCCGATAACCACCCGGTGCTCTGCCTGATCATGCCGGAAGTGGCGACCTGCTGCAGCGGCGAGCCGGAGGGCCGCATCTGCAGTCATCGGGTAGGTATTTGAACGGCCGCGCACGCCATCGGTGCCAAAAAGGGAACGTGTCATTTGATTTCCAAAGTCGTTTCTAGCGCACTAGCCCGCGCAGGCTTACCTGTCTAGCAGCAAGACAATTCAGCACAAAAAGGGGCGATTTCTGGCCGATGCCTTAATTTTGTTCAGCTTGCAGTGGCGCTTCGGCCTGATGATGGTAGCCATCCACGCGCGCCGTGACCAATGCTCGCAACCGACCTGTGTCCGTCGTTTCGATACTTGCGTTCAATTCGCGCAGCATTGAGGCCACTTCGATCTGGGACAGATAGGTTTCCTCGGCCCGCAGGATCTTCGGATGAGGCGTCGCCCGCAAGCTTTCGTCGTCGATCAACAGCTCTTCGTAGAGTTTCTCGCCAGGGCGAAGCCCGGTAATCTCGATCGCGATATCGCCCTTGCCCGTTTGCGGGTCATAGACCTTCCGGCCCGCTAGCGCGATCATCTGCGCCGCGATGTCGATGATGCGGCGCGGTTGGCCCATGTCCAGAACGAACACATCACCGCCGCGAGCGAAGGCTCCGGCCAAGAGCACAAGGCGCGCTGCCTCCGGGATGGTCATGAAGAACCGTGTTACCTCAGGGTGGGTCACAGTCACCGGGCCGCCCGCATCAATCTGCTTCTGGAAGAGCGGCAAGACCGAACCGGAAGATCCAAGAACATTACCAAAGCGAACCATGGCGAATTTCGTGTGTTTCATGCGGTTCGCAAGATCCTGCACGACCAATTCGGCCATCCGCTTCGTTGCGCCCATGATATTGGTCGGGCGCACGGCTTTGTCCGTGGAGACGAGGATAAACCGTTCCACGCCAAGCGTCTGGGCGACCTCGGCCACAATCTGAGTGCCGATCACATTGTTTCTGGCACCTTCAAGCTCGTTGTCCTCCACCAGAGGCACGTGCTTGTAGGCCGCGGCATGAAGGACGATCTCGACCTTCTCTTCCTTCATCACGGCACTCACGCGGGGTCGATTGGTGACGGACCCAAGGCGTGACGATACCGTGATCCCTGCAGCCATCGCCCGTGGCCGCAAATCACGGTCGATCTCATAAAGAGCGAATTCGCCTTGCTCGAACAAGACGATCCGCGCGGGTTTGCATTCGATGAGTTGCCGGCAGAGCTCGGAACCGATCGAGCCGCCGGCACCCGTTACCATGACAACACGGCCCGCGTAGGCTTTCGCAATTTCCGCCGTTTCAAGGTTGACCTTGTCACGTCCAAGAAGCTCGTCCGGGCTGACAGTCCGCAACTTGGTGTCATCGCCAGACTTGCCCGAAAGGATATCGACGTAGGATGGCATCACCTGAACTGCGAGATCGAAATTTCCGAGCCACTTGCTGATATGCTGCAAACGCTCTTTATCGACAGAAGGCATCGCCAGTAGAACCGTCTTTATGCCGTGGCGTGCCGCCAGTTCCTGCAGCCTGAGCGGGGAATAGACCGCCAATCCGCCCATCATAAGGCCATGCAGGTTCGGATTGTCGTCCACGAAAAACAGTGGCTTCACTTCTGCTGAAGCTTTGAGTGCAGAAGCAAGTTGAAGCCCCGCAGCCCCAGCCCCGTAAATCGCCACGGGCTGTTTGTTGGAACCACGGCTCTCCAGTACCTGCACCAACGCAACAATCGCAAACCGTGCGCCGAGCGCACATACAAAATAGAGAAATCCGAAAATCAAAGGAACGGACCGCGGCCCGGCAAGGCCAAGCAGGTAACTCAGAACGATAGCCGCAATCGCCAGTGCCCCCGCTGCACCTGCTACTCGGAACACAGCACGCGCCTCGAGTGCCGTTACCTTGAGCCATGGCAGACGAAACGCATAGGAAACGGCCGCGCCTAACAAGACCATCATTGCGAACAGCGCAAGGTCACCCTCCAAGGCCTTTGTCGGGACCAGCATGCCATAACGAAGCGCGTGTGCTGCCAAGAGACACAGCGGAACAAGAGCCGTGTCCAGCAGAAGGTAAATTCCGCGTTTCGTACGTCTTGGAAGTTTGAGGATGTTCAACAAAGGACTCAGCATGGAAATTCTCTACGAAATATCCTTTGACCGTTACATCCTTTCGGCCTTTCCGGCAAACACAAGCTCTTGCCACTACTCGCAAACAGGCGGTGGATTTCCGTAGTTGACCCTGAAAATGCCCGTCTGCTGGCTATCTGCTGCAGTTATCCAGCCAAGCGCCGTGCCACGCGGACCCAATAGGCATCAGGCAGATTCGCGCGGTTGATCCAGTTTCGCGCTAATGTGACCCAATCCCGGTCCTGCGGTGATGGAGGCAAACGCCATGGAAGGTTGCCGCATCGCGATTTGGAAACCTCGGAAAAGGCCTCGATTTCGTCTGGCGTGAAAATGGTAGATGTTTTCCCGCGACCGAATTCCAGATTGAATGCCTCTTCCGTTGCCGTGCGAATACGTTCCGTCGGCATAGGGCCCCCTGCAATGGCAAAGGCAGCCCATGTCGGCAACGGCAATGCCGAACGATTTGCCTCGACGCGCGTGAGGGTCGCCCTGATCTCTTCGGGAATATCAACTCCACATTGAGCCAAAACGTAACCGATCACACCTCCATCGTGTCTCGACGCGCTTTCGAAGCTCAACAAGTGGATTTTTTCTTCCGGGAACCCCTCGCGCAACACCCCATGGAGCCGCCCGTAATCCGCCCACAACCCATCCACGATCCCGCTTTTCGTTGCCGTCTCGCACAGAACATGCGGCGCAGGTGGTACGCGTTCGCGAGCGATCTCGAGATAAACGGATTGCAGAAACGTCCACGGTTCGCGCAGAAAGCACAAAACGACCACATCGTCGAAATCGGAGAAAATAGCGCCGACGCGCGCGAGGTCTGCCCGCCCGCCTGCACCGCCCCCCCGCGAGAACTCCTCGCTGGACAGCACGAGCGTTACGTCCTGATCTCTCCAAGCCTCGGCGAGAGCCACGAGCCCCGCTTCGCCGCCGTTCGGGTGCAAATAGGCTTTCGGGAGTTGGATCCAATCCGTCAGCAAGGCGTGATGCCCTGCATGCGGTGAGAAGGATGGATAGATCACACCATGCCTGGCCAAGATGTCCCGATGGCTGTGGAAGGCTTCCTGAATGGCGGTGCTACCCGTCTTATGGGTGCCAACGTGGAGGATCAGCCTAGCCATGACACACCTCGTCATGCAGAACCTCAAGATAGGCAGTTCCAAAAATCTCGGACGGTTCTAGAACCGCCTTTTCCGCCCATTCGTTCCACGCGTTGATAAAAAGCTCTTGCCGATAGGATTTTCCAAGAGCTGTCCGGCGTAGGCCCCGGAGCCACAACCGGAAACTCGCAGGCGTTCCGCCATAAGCAATATGCGCAGCCAAGCCACGGCGCGCCGTATTATCCCAACTCGGCATCACACCGGCAATCGTAGTCGTAGGTAGCGTGTTACGATAGCGCGGTGTCAGGGCTTTGCGGGCAACGGCGGCGTAGTCATAGATCAGACCTCGAAAATCCGTTCGGGGGCTCGCTTCCCCCATCTGATTGCCCAATGGCCCGCCGAAAAGATACTCCTCGCCGCCCACAAGCCCATGGGGAGGCATCTCGACAAAGAAGTCGAACGTCCCCTCTGGAACCGGAGACCTGCCTTGAACGTGAAAGGCGACAGCACCGATCTCCACCTCTCCGATCCCCGCGCGCCGCCAAGCCACACGCATGTCGTGCACGGCCGCTGCGGGTTCCGGCATATCTTCAGGGCGATAAATCATAAAGCGCGGCCTGGTTCCGTCCGGGCGGGCGTAGCGAGGATCCTGCATATACGGCAGCGCTGATTGCGCCAGCCGTGTGCCGAACCCGGGGGCGTAGGCTTGTTCCAACAGGACCTCACCGCTCAACCCATCCCAGTTGCGGCGCCAACTCTCATTGGCCCAGCAAAGATAGAACGGGAAATCTACATCCGGCTCCGACAGCAGTTTGTCGAGCGGCCGCTCCAACACCCGCTTGGGATCGAACCAGTAGTGGTAAACGCAAAACGCATCGATGCCAGCGGATTTGGCCAGCCGCGCTTGCTCGGCCATCGTTTCGGTTGCGCGCAGGTCATAATATCCCAGCGCTCCGGGCAGCATCGGCTGCAAATGGCCGGGGAACATCGAGGCTGCACGCTGCGTCGCGCGCCATTCCGTATAGCCTGCGCCCCACCAGTGATCGTTCTCGGGGATAGGATGGAACTGTGGCAGGTAAAACGCGCTCACGAACTGCGGCTTCGGTAATGGTGGCGAAGGGGCAAGCGCTGAGGTTTGGCGGACAGCCCATCCGCCCGCGGCCGCCAGCCCCCCCATTGCCCGCTCTACGGCATGGGCCAGCGTTCCGTCGACCTGCCCCTTTTCCTCTTCAAACAAGTCGTCGCTCAATCTGGCGGCGCGAAGCAGTCGGAGCACCCCTGGCTTGGCCCAATAGATCGAACCGGCCGGAAACCGATTCTTTCCGACTGCCCTATCGGCCTCAACGCGCCGGAGCACAGCCTCGGTCTTCGCCCGATTGCCGCACCACCAATCCTCCACCAGATAATCCTGCCCGTCCGCCACCCAAAGCCCGGCATCGTCATCCGAAAGAAACCGCCCGAGCAATTCTTCCGAACCCGTGGCAGGCAACACCCCATCCAGCAGATGCCGTCGCCAGTCATCCCCATCCGGGCGATGCGGAGACTTCTTGCTGTGCAGCTTCAACACGGCCTTATAGCCCTCGAAGGCCCCAGCATTCAGCAAGGAGAGAAAGGGGAGAATATCCCTCCCCCTGTTCGGCACTGCAGTGACGAATGCTTGGGGAAATCGCGCTTTGATCTTTCGGTGCAAATCGGTGGTTTCGGCCCCACGCCATGTAAGGGTCACGAAAAGATCGAAGGAAAACTCTGCTTGGGAAATCCGCGCAGCAAACTCCTCCCAGAGATCGGGATAGTAGAGATGCAGCGCGATGGCCGCCGGGGCTTTTCGCCGCGACGGATCGAATCGAAACTGCGGCACAGGGCAATCCGGCAGCGCCTCTCGCAACCCTGCGCGCAGCGGCCTCCCTTCGGCTTGACCCCGCTCAAGGAAATGCAGGAA
>RFUP01000600.1 GCA_009922885.1 Paracoccaceae bacterium | reverse complement strand
CCCATCTTCGGTGAAAACGCTGATGATGTATAAGGGTGTGATCCCCTTCATTGCGCTGCAACTTTTGGCGCTTACGGTGACAGGGCTGTACCCGCAGCTGGTGAATTATCTGCCAAACCGCGTCAGCTATTTGTCAGAAACCGCGCCACCGCCACGCAACCCAAAACTGCAATATTGCGTGGATAGCTTTGTCTTTGAGCAGCTGGATAATGGCGTGGGCGACGTGCCTGGAAAACTGGCCGCAGCCCGCAGCATCGATCTGTCTGCCCTGCCCAAGGATTTGCAAAAAGATCTCAGCAAATCCTTCGATCAGGCACAGATCGCGCTGGATACGGTGCCATCGATCCATGCAGCGGAACGCGCGGTGGAAGAGGCGGCTGTAGATTACCGCCCAATCCTGCGTGACGTGCGCGCCATCCAAAAGCAAGTGAACCGCTTGGCCAAAAAAGCCGACGATCTTGGCCGCGAGGCCGGGCGCTTGCGCGCAACGGATGACAAAACCGTAGAGCAACGCGCCCGCATGGAGGCCCGCAAAGCCGAGCTAGAGGCCGAAATCGCACAGCTGCAAAGCCGCATTCCCGCCGATTGGGACGAGGTGCACAAAGTGTTTGAGAAGCTGACAAAGGCCGAAATAAACGCCCGCAACACCCACCGCCGCGCAGCCGATACCGCCTATGACGACGCAGCCGAAGTACTGGCTGTGTTGAACGGCACCCCCGCCTTGCTGGCGCTCGAGGGCGAAATCACCGCCCTGCGCAGCGCTGTGGAAAGCGGCGATGCGGTGGAAACGGCCGCGAAGCTGGATGCGCTGGCCGATCAGGTGCGCGAAATCGAGGGGGCCGGCGATGTCCGCAAGGGCCTGAACAATGCCCGCAGGGTGTTGGAAAAAACCCCCGATGACCGGGCCAAAGCCTTGGCCGATTTCGACAGCGCCGTGGCCGAATTGGCGGCCCAAAAAACCTGGCGCCAAGCGGCTGACAGCAGCGTGAAGCCGCAGTTGCAGGCCTATGTCGATGGGATCTTGCCAACATTGGGTGCACGCAGCTTTTCGCAGCTGTCCGAAGATCAGGCGCTTTACATTGCCTCGTGCAATGCGGGCCATCGCGATTTGTCGCTGAACTTCTAAGCGGGCCCATAGCCACACAACCGAAAGGGCCGCCTTGCGCGGCCCTTTTGCTTTTGCCCCATCCCCCCACGCAATGGGGGCACAGCCAGCCGCCCAGCTACCGTTCTTTTGCGGCCTTGTTTTTCTTGGCATAGTCCGGGTTTACTTGGGCCAAACCGCAACACAGGATAGGCCAATGACCACACCGCCCCGCCTCAGCAGCTCTGCCATTTCGGGTATGCGCACGCTTAGCCCCGCAGAACGCCGCCATGCCATAGCCCAAGCCACCAGCCTACCCCCCGAATCGCTGGCCCCGCTGTTCAGCGCCGGTGCCCTGCCCCATACGGTGGCAGATGGTATGATCGA
>RFUP01000599.1 GCA_009922885.1 Paracoccaceae bacterium | reverse complement strand
ACAGCCCATCCAAGGATCGGCCAGCGCGAAACGAGCGACGCGGCATAATCCCAAGCTGCAATGCCAAGCATCGTGGTGAAGAGGCCCACCACAGTGGCCCAGAACCAGCGGGCAAGCCGTGACGGAGGCTTGCCGGCAACTGCAATGGCCGCCATCATCGCCTTTCCTTCCGGCACAAGCATTTCTGGCACAGGGGGCGCAGCTTCCGGGCGCGCGGGCGCCTCGCTTTCGAGATCTATGAGCACTGGCCCTTTGGTCATGCCTGAACCCCTTCCCGCCAGATCAACTGAACATCCGGTAACTGTTCATCGTTCAACTCCCCCTTCGCGACTTCCTCGAAACCCGCCTTGGCATAGAAGGTGCGTGCATCGGTATTGGCGGCATGGGTCCAAAGTTCCAGCCATCCGGTCCGTTGGGCGTCGTGCAAAAGAGCGCGCCCGTAGCCCAGACCGCGCGCCTCGGGGTGGACGTAAAGCGCATGCACCCGCGCCCCTTCGCGCGCCAGAAACGCAACTGGCCTGCCCGCGTTCCGTATAATCCGCACGCGCCGTTCGCGAAGTAGGGTGAAAAGGATTCTGAGGTCGGTCAACCGAGAGCGGCGCACCGGAAGCCAGTCGGTTTTGCGGGTAAAGGCCCAGAGGATCCGCAGGAGAGCGGGTAGATGCATCATCCGGGCGATTTCGACACGAGGTGTCATAGCCGATCCCCCAACAAGAACTCGGCAGCACGGTCCAGCCGGATATGCGGTGGGCCTTCGCCGGGCTTCAGGGTGAGGGCGGCAGGCGCAAAACGCATGACCTTCCAGTCGGTGTCGGTCCACTCCCGCCCGCCGTCGCGTGCAGGGCCGAGAACGGCATTCGGGTCTTCCGGCAACTCACCGGGGTAGAACGCGGCTTGCTTGCCGTTTTCAAGAAGCGTGCCGCGCACGCAGTCCAGATCGCGCCCGGCGTGTGGGATCGTTTGCTCGACGGTGGCGCGCAACGAGGCGATCGCCAAGGCACCAGTTTTTGCACCCGCGAAATCCGCCCGATCCCGCGCCTGACGCACAAGCGCCTCCATGATCGCGGTCAGGCGGTTATGCTGCGAATGGTGCAAATGGTCGGCCTTTGTGGCGGCGAAGAGAATGCGCTCCACCCGTCTTGCACCCATCAAGCGCGAGAGCCAAGCATTCGCCCCCGGTCGGAAGGCCGAAAGTGTATCGGCCATTGCGCGGCGCAGATCCTCCACGGCTTCTGGCCCGGCATGGATCGCGCCCAAAACGTCAACAAGCACCACCTGCCGTTCGACTTTCGAGAAATGATCGCGAAAGAACGGGCGGACGACTTGCGCCTTATAGGCCTCGAACCGGCGCTCCATTTCGTACCACAGGCTTTTTCGCGGGGCTTTGGCCACGGGCGGCAAGGGCGCAAAGGTCAGCACCGGGCTGCCCTGCAACTCGCCCGGCAACAAGAACCGGCCCGGCGTGCAATCGTA
>RFUP01000598.1 GCA_009922885.1 Paracoccaceae bacterium | reverse complement strand
GCAGACACAACACTACAGTCAAACATTGAAGCAGAAGCAACAGCACGTGCTGGCGCAGATACAGTTCTACGTACAGATTTCGAAGCAGCAGACGCAGATCTACAAGCACAGATCAACAACATCATCAGCAACACAGATCCAGCAGCACTAGACTCGCTAGCTGAGATCGTTGCAGCATACCAAGCAGCAGACGATGCTTTCACAGCAGCTATTCAAGCAAACGCAACAGCTATCTCAAACGAGACAACAGCTCGCGTTACTGCTGACAATACTCTACAAGCAAACATCGATGCTGAAGCAACAACACGTGCAGCAGATGACCTAACACTACAAGGCAACATTGATGCGGAAGCAGCAACACGCCTAGCAGCAGACAACACACTAACAACAAACCTAGCAGCAGAAGTAACACGTGCAACAGGAGTTGAAGCAGGCCTAAACACACGCCTAACAACAGCAGAGGGTGATATTGCTCAACTAGAACTAGACCTAGCAGCAGAAATCACACGTGCATCAGACGCAGAAGCAGCTAACGCAGCAAACATTACAGCTGAACAAACAGCACGCATTGCAGCAGATTCACTAATCCGCACAGACTTTGCAGCAGCAGACGCAACAACACTAGCATCAGCAAACACATATACAGATGGTGAGATTTCAACACTAGAAGCATCACTACAGGCATATGCAGATCAAGCTGAAGCAGACGCAATCACATCAGCCAACTCATACACAGATGCTCGTGAAGTTGCAATCACAACTGCATACCAAACATATGCAGATACAGCAGAAGCAGATGCAAAGGCATACAGTGATGCACAAGACGTTGCACAAACAACAGCAATCACAACAGCATACCAAGCATATGCAGATCAAGCAGAAGTAGATGCAAAAGCATATACAGATGCTCGTGAAACAGCAATCACAACTGCATACGAAGCAGCAGATGCTAACCTACAGTCACAGATTGACTTCATTGTTTCAAACACAGACGGTGCAGCACTAGACTCACTAACAGAGATTGTTGCGGCATTCCAAGCAGCAGACAGTTCACTAACAGGTCTAATCACTGCAAACACAACTGCTATCAACAACGAAGTAACACTACGTACAGCAGCAGACTCAACACTAACAGCAAACCTAGCTACAGAAGTATCAGCACGTCAAACAGCAGATACAACTCTACAAGCTAATATTGACGCAGAAGCAAGTACACGTGCAACAGCAGACGGTGTTCTACAAACAAACATCGACGACGAAGAAACACGTGCTCTAGCAGCAGAAGGCGTACTAGCAGCAGATATCGCTACAAACGCATCAGATATCGCTAACAACGCAGCGGCTATTAGTGCAGAAGTAACACGTGCAACAGCAGCAGAAGGCGTGCTAACAGCAGACCTAGCTGATGAAGTTACAGCACGTACAAATGCTGACAACACTCTACAGTCAAACATTGACGCAGAAGCAACAGCACGTGC
>RFUP01000597.1 GCA_009922885.1 Paracoccaceae bacterium | reverse complement strand
GGTGCGGCAACGATTATCTGGGCATGGCCAAGCACAGCGCATCTGCCATTGCTTTTCGCGCAAGGACGTCAGACATCGATTTTGGGAAATGTGGTAGCGGAGGAGGGACTCGAACCCCCGACACGCGGATTATGATTCCGCTGCTCTAACCAACTGAGCTACTCCGCCACGGTGAGCGCGGTTTATGCAAAGCCGCGCCTGTGGTCAAGACAGGAAACCGCAGTTTTTTACCGGCGCCCTGCATCTTTTTCAGCCTTAGCTGCGCCAGTCAAAAAACCCGGGCCCGGCCTGTTCCAACAGGTCATGCGCCATATCAGCACCCAAAGCCGCAGCATCCGAGATGGGGGCGGTGCGATCTGCGGTAATGCTTTCCGAACCATCGGGGCGCAGCACCTCGCCGCGCAGGCGAATGCTGTTGCCCTCTAGCTCGGCCAAACCGGCGATGGGTGTCTCGCACGATCCATCCAACGCGGCCAGAAACGCGCGTTCTGCAGCCAGCCGTTGGCCCGTGGGGCCATGGTGGATGGCCTGCAACAGGGCTGCTGTGTCGTGATCGGCGTGCCGCCGCTCGATCCCGATTGTGCCTTGGGCGACAGCCGGCAGCATATCTTCGGGGGCAATCGCTGTGCGCGCCACTTCGTCCATGCCCAGCCGGTTCAGCCCTGCCATGGCCAAAAACGTGGCTTCGGCCACGCCATCGCCCAGCTTTTTCATGCGCGTCTGCACATTGCCGCGAAACTCGACCACTTGCAGATGCGGAAACTTGTTCAGCAGCTGTGCCCGCCTGCGCAACGAGGACGAGCCCACCTTGGCACCCGCAGGCAGGGCATGCAGGCCCTCGAACTGTAGGCTGACAAAAGCGTCGCGCACATCTTCGCGCGGCAAATAGCAATCCAGCACCAACCCGTCTGGCTGCGCCACGGGCATGTCTTTCATCGAATGCACCGCAATATCGATGCGCCCGTCCAGCAATTGCTCTTCAATCTCTTTGGTAAACAGCCCCTTGCCACCGATCTCTTTCAAAGGCCGGTCTTTGGCAATCAGCGCGGCATCGTCGCCGGTGGTTTTAATGACCACGATCGCAAACGCGTCTTGGGGCAGTTGATAGGCCTGCATTAGGCGCGCGCGGGTTTCATAGGCTTGCGCCAATGCCAGCGGCGATCCGCGGGTGCCGATCTTCAAAGGTGAGGCGGGGGTGGGCAATTGCGTTGTCATAATGTTTGCTTAGACGTGTCAGATTGTTCTGACAAGTCGCTCGTGCTTGACATAGGCTTATTGCCAGTGATCCAAGGGCGGTAACGGAAAGGAATTACCATGGCAGAAAAAACTATTTTAAAGGCGCTGGCAGGCGAAACCCAAGCAGTGCCGCCAATTTGGATGATGCGCCAAGCCGGGCGCTACCTGCCAGAATACCGTGCCACGCGCGCGCAAGCGGGCGATTTTTTGTCGCTGTGCTACAACTCGGATTTGGCAGCCGAGGTCACGCTGC
>RFUP01000596.1 GCA_009922885.1 Paracoccaceae bacterium | reverse complement strand
TTGCCGCGATAGATGGCGCGGCCATTGGCGACGACGCGGGGGATGACGCCGAGGCCCGAGGCGATGCGCGGGTTTTGCGGTGCGGATCGGAGGCCTGCGATCAGTGCGGGGTCCAGCTCGTCAGGGGCGCGGTTCAGATCGACATAGGCGCGGGGCACATCGGCGAGGAGAAGCGGCGCGCCGTAATCCGGGGCGGAGGCGAAAAGCTGGTCGACGAAGGCGTCTTCCGAGGAGCGGATGAGGTGGTCGTCGAGCAGCGATCCGGCGAGGAATTCGCGCGGATAGGCCCTGCCGGAATGCGGCGAGGCGAAGACCACGCTGGAGGCGCGGTTTTCTGGCCAGAGGATCCGGTGCGACGTGGTGTTCATGGGCTCTCCCTTAAAGGTAAGATAAGCCGGAAAAAAGGTTTTCCAAAAGCCCTTGATCCCCCTCACGACTCCTTTTATAGACCCGCAGACCAGAAGCGCTTCGGATGCTTCGGGGCGGTTAGCTCAGTGGTAGAGCACTACGTTGACATCGTAGGGGTCACAAGTTCGAACCTTGTACCGCCCACCATTTCACCGGCCTTGGCGCTCACGTGCCGGCCACCCGTAACACCGCCGCGTGAGCGGCACGACAGATGGAGAGACCCATGAAGGTCGCAAACTCGCTGCGTTCGCTCAAAGCGCGTCACAAGGATTGCCGTATCGTGCGCCGTAAGGGCCGCGTTTACGTGATCAACAAGACCCAGCGTCGCTTCAAGGCACGCCAGGGCTAATTTGCCCTGAGGCAAGAAAAGGCCGCGCAGAGTGCTCTGCGCGGCCTTTCTGCGTTTGTGCGTTTGAAATTAGCCGTGGTGGCTCGTGTAGGCCGGTTGCAGATCGCCGGGGAGGGCGCGGGCGGCGCGAATCGCGCGGGCGATGGCGCGGGCCATGGCGGTGGCGGCGGCGTGGCCGAGATAGAGCGTGTCGGCCACGGCGTTATCGAGGGGTTTCGCGCCTGTGGCGGCGGCGAAGATGAGGTCGCCGTCCATGGGTGTGTGGGCGGGGACGAGGGCACGGGCGTAGCCGTCATGGGCGGCAGTGGCGAGGCGGCTGCATTGGGCTTTGGTGAGGGCCGCATCCGTGGCGACGATGCCGATGGTGGTATTGGCGTGGGCGCGGAGCTTGGTTTCGGGAATGTCGGTTTGCGGATAGTGGGCGGCGGGGCCGTGGCCGCCGAATTCTGAACCGATCTCGAAGGGCGCGGCCCAGAAATGCGGGCCTTGGCCCACGGTGGCGGAGCCGAGCGCGTTGACGGCGACAAGCGCGCCCACGGTATGGCCCGAGGGCAGGACGACGGAGGCGGAGCCGAGGCCGCCGCGGAAATTGGCGGTGGTGGCGCCTGTGCCTGCGCCTTCGGAGCCTAACGCGAAATCGACGGCGGCGGACTCAATGGCGGCTTTACCCAAGGATTTATACGGGTTCTCGGCCCAGTCTTTCGCGCCGCCGTTGATCAGGTCGAAGAGGATCGCGCCG
>RFUP01000595.1 GCA_009922885.1 Paracoccaceae bacterium | reverse complement strand
GCTTTGGCGCGGAAAAACTCAAGCTGGCCCAAGGTTTCTCTGGCAGAGGGGAGGAGCGCGTCGCCTGCGGGGGTGAGGCCGACGTGGCGTGTGGTGCGGGTGAAGAGCGCAAGGCCGAGGTCTTGCTCCAGCGTCTTGATGTCACGGCTGAGGGTGGCGGGAAGGACGCCCAGATCGCGCGCGGCGCGGCCGAAATGCAGGTGATCTGCGACCGAGAGGAAGGCGGAGAGTTGATTGCGGTTCATTCGACCTATTATTGTGATTCTTTATATAATCACCAGAGAATTGAGCGGGGACCGCCTGCGGCGTAGCTTTTGGCCGAACCCAAGGAGAACCGCCCATGAACACCTATCGCATTGCTGCTATTCCCGCAGACGGGATCGGACCGGAAGTGATTTCGGCGGGGCTTCAGGCCTTGGAGGCGCTGGAAAAGCGCGATGGCGGGTTTGCGCTGGATGTGACCTCGTTCGACTGGGGGTCGGATTACTACCGCCGCACGGGCAAGATGATGCCGGAGGACGGGCCGGAGCGGCTCAAGGCCTATGACGCGATCTTCTTTGGCGCGGTGGGGGCACCGGATGTGCCGGATCACATTACACTTTGGGGGCTGCGGCTGCCGATTTGCCAAGGTTTCGATCAATACGCCAACGTGCGGCCAACGCGCATCCTGCCGGGGGTGCCCTCGCCCTTGGCGAATGTCGGCCCCGGTGATCTCGATTGGGTGATCGTGCGGGAAAACTCGGAAGGCGAATATGCGGGCCATGGTGGGCGGGCGCATCGGGGTTTGCCGGAGGAAGTGGCCACCGAAGTGGCGATTTTCACTCGCGTGGGCGTGACGCGGATCATGCGCTATGCGTTCAAACTGGCGCAGTCGCGGCCGCGTAAGCTGTTGACAGTGGTGACGAAATCGAACGCGCAGCGGTTCGGATTGGTGATGTGGGACGAGATTGCGGCCGAAGTGTCGAAGGAGTTCCCCGATGTGACGTGGGACAAGATGTTGGTGGATGCGATGACGGTGCGGATGACGCTCAATCCCAGAAGCCTCGATACGATTGTGGCGACGAACCTGCACGCGGATATCCTCTCCGATCTGGCGGGGGCATTGGCGGGAAGCTTGGGCGTGGCGCCCACGGCGAATATTGATCCGGAGCGGCGCTACCCGTCGATGTTCGAGCCGATCCATGGCTCGGCGTTTGACATTACCGGTAAAGGCATCGCCAACCCGATCGCGACCTTCTGGACCGCGGCGCAAATGCTCGAACATCTGGGCGAGCCGAAGGCGGCGAAGCGATTGATGGCGGCAGTTGAAGCAGTCGCGGCAAAGGGTATCCGCACGCCAGATATCGGCGGCACCGCGACGACGCAGCAGGTGACGGACGCGGTGTGCGAGGAGATCCGGGGCGCGAATATCTGATCCGCGCCCATTGGATCAGACGAACTCCACGGCTTTGTTGAACGGCATTTCGCGCAAGCGCTCGCCTGTGAGCGCGAAGATCGCG
>RFUP01000594.1 GCA_009922885.1 Paracoccaceae bacterium | reverse complement strand
CACGACCGCCGGGAGGGGCGATCGTGACGACAGTAGCGCTGATTCGGGACACGAATTACCACAAATCACTTTCGTCAGAAAAACGACAGATCCTTCCCTGCGCACCCCAACGCCCCCACCACGCCTACCCCTTCCAGGGCGTGGTGGGGGCTTCGTCGTCCCTGGATGCGCCCAGGGACTGGCAGCAGCGGCGGCTTTCTCTCGTGGGCCGCCGCTGCTGCCGAACCCCAAGGAGGAACCGCATGGAACTGATGTTGGCCGCTGCGGCGGTCTGCACAATCACTGCCGGTTTGGCGATGCGCCAGGCCGAAAAGCGCCACCAGGCGTGGGACAACCACGTCGACCAGGCGCTGGAGCTGGTCAAGTGACCCGGCTTATCGCCCGACTGGATCGGGCTGTCAGGGGCGACCTGGATGCGCGAACGATGCGCCAGTGGGCCGCCTTCCGCCGAGCATTTGAGGGTCGGTGATTGTGGTGGCCGCCATGGTTGCGGCCACCCTCATGGTTGGCCCTGCTGATGTTCCCTCCGACTGCATCGTTGAGCCGCGTTCCACCGGCTGCATCACCCAGCCCATGCCGAAACCGGTGCATGGGTCCGCGACGCGACTGTCCAAGGACCTGTCCGGGTTTGAGCGGTCCGCGTATCGCGGCAAGTACTTCTATCCCGATCAGGAGGCCTACCGGCAGTGTGTTGGCACGCGTGAAGCCTCTTTCGGCTACACCGCGCGCGGCGGTGGCAACCTCGATGGCCGACCCGGTGGCGACTATGGCGGCACCTATCAGATGTCGCCAGCGTTGCAGCGTGGCGTCACCTGGATGCTGTACAAGGAACTGAAGCATGAGGTCGGCAAAAGGGAAGCCAAACGCCTGACCCGGATTCTTCGGTCGCTGCCAGCGGAGCAATGGAACCGGTACTGGCAGGACGCCGCGTTCTACACGATCCTGAACTGGCGCGGCAAAGGCACCTCGGCGGGGAACAACGTGAAGGCCACTGCCGGTCCCCTGACATCCATCGCGCGCAGCACCTTGGGATGCAGTTCGCCGAAAACGCCAAGCACCTTCTTGGGGCCAAGGCAGATACGCCCGTGGCGTCCCGGGTGCCACCACTCGGGTCCGCCACGCAGGATCTGCACCCGCTCCGGCGCCCCGAGCGCCGCCAGCACCGCCTCGGCATCGGCCTTGGCGTCAAACAGGTCCACCGCCCGCGCCGCACCATGCACATCCTTGGCCATTGTGCGCCCGACCAGCAGACCTGCCACCTGCAGGTGCTGTTCCCCCGGTTCGCCGCCGTGGAAGGCATGCCCCAGTTCGAACAGCGCCAGATCCATGAAGCCCCGCGCCTGGTTGCGGGCCGCGGCCTGCAGGAGCCCGGGCAAAAGGTCCGGCCGCATATGGCTCATCTCCGACGAGATCGGGTTGGCCAGCATCGCACCATCGCCACCGCCTCCGAACAGCGCCGCCGAGGCCCCGTCGATGAAACTGTAGGTCACGCATTCATT
>RFUP01000593.1 GCA_009922885.1 Paracoccaceae bacterium | reverse complement strand
CGCTCGTTCCCTGCCAGCCTTTGCATGTAGCCCGGAGCGCCGCGGGGCGGAGTGTATCTCGGGATCTCTACTGAACGAGATGGCTGCGTCGTGAGCCCCTCAAGATTAAAATATGATTCGTCTACCGGCGCCGCGTCTGGGACATCAATCCCTTGGCCACGATACGATCCGCCATCTGCCGGGCTCATCATTCGTCGCATAGAGCCGGCGACACGAAACGGGTTTACAAACGACGCGGCATATTCTCCCAGGGCCTCTGGGTCTTGAGGCGCGGCGATGGCACGGTCAACCTCTGCCTGAAGCATCGACTTTGTCGCGGCCCCTGGGTCTCTTGCAAACTCCTGCCCCGTCGCGAGCAACCCGCGCGCGGTCTCTCTTGGAGATAAAAAAGGCTCAACGATTCCGTAGAGTCCGCGACCAGCGCCGCGGAGCATACCGATCTGCGCCTGTACCTGCGGGTCTTCGTAGGTACTGCGAGCGAGCTCTTCAATTTCATTCAATAAGCCGCGGCGTTTTTGTTTAGCCACTTTTCTGGCTCCTATATCTCTCAAGCAAATTGCGGCCCTTCTTTACGGCTTCTGCCTTGCCGCCGTAGTGCCCCCACGCCTCGAGGCTTAACTTGAGGCGCGTCTTGTCGCCCTGCTCGTCAAAGAGCAGCCCAGGCATCGACCCCATGCGCGTCAAAAACGATCCCTTCCGGCGCAGTTGCTCCGGCGTCTCCGGCGCGCCCTTCACGGGCGGCTTGAGCGTGCCGCCGGTCTGCGCCTTATATGACGCACGACCCTTGGCGTTAAGGCCGCCTTTCTTGGACTTGCCTTCAGCGCGCTGCCACGCCGGGGTCTTCACTCTTCGCCCTCGTCTTCGGCCTCGTCTTCATCTTCCGAGTCGCCGCCGTATTCCATCTGCGCCATCGCCAGCATGTTCTTTTGCTTGCTGGTCATGGCGCGAGTGATCGGGCCACCCTTGAGCCACGCCGAGCAGGTACGCGCGGCGGCGCACTTGAAGTGGAAGAGCTCGCAGTAGCCAAGGTCGGCGGAGTCCACCACGTCCTCGGCGTAACTCGTATGCTCTGGCCCCTCTTCGCCCGCCTCGATCCCGTCCTCGATGCACTTGATCATCTCGGGCGTCTGGATAAACGCCGAGCAGTTTCCGCAGCGCATCGTCTTGGCCTGGTCCACGTCCGTGTTCCACTCGTCGGCGCGCTCCTGCCAGAACTCGTCGTTGGGCTCGTCAGGGTTCGCGGGGCCATAGCCCACGTTCTTGAAGGCCCAGTCACGGTTCTTCAGGTTTACCTTGATGTCATACGTCGCGGCCGGGCACTTCATTTTCGTTTCTTCGCCGTCTTCGCCGCGGCCTTGAATGCCTTGGCGGTCGGTGCGCCCTTTGCGCCAGGCTTGCGCATCTTCTCGCCGCTGCCGGCCGCGATGCGCTCACGCTTGGCCCAAATATTTGAATAGAGTCCCTGCTTCATTACATCATCCTCAATCGTGCTCGGTTGC
>RFUP01000592.1 GCA_009922885.1 Paracoccaceae bacterium | reverse complement strand
CGCGCTGCGTAGAAGTGTGACACGAAGGATAGGCCATAGACGCAGCAGGCCGAGCCCGACAGCATGGTCGCGACCCGCCGCATCCGCAGCCCCACACGCAATGAACCAAAGGCCGGGCACATGCTTTCGGGCTTGTCATGTGGTCCGCGTGGATAATCGGCGGCAAACTGATCGAGCAGCGCCCCATTGCCGCTGGCGCGGGTCGCGGCGGCCATCTGTTCGCCCGGAGCATGACAGCCCATACCGTCGGCGGTGCCGGTGACAGCGGGCGAAGGGGTGTCGATCACGCGCTCGACCGGCGTTTCGGCTACCGAGTCATAGCTGTGTTCGTGGCCCTTAGACATTGTCGTAGACCACTTCGAGCGATTTCTTTTCGACCGCGTTCTTGCCGCGCATATCTGCATCGGTTGCAGGTTGCAGCACCACGTCGCCGCCGGTGTCCTTGCTGTCGAAAAGGCCCAGCAACCCGTCCTGATCCAGGGCCTTCGGGCGCATCGGCGGGGCCTCGGCCACGTTCTGGCCCAGCTCTGCGAACAGGGCGCCCCACTGGCTTTCTGCTGTGCCGACGATCTGGTAATTTGCCGATTTTTTGCGCAGATCGTCGTCTTGCGGAATGCTGGCTAGAACTGGGATGCCCACGGCTTTGGCGAAGGCTTGTGCCTCGCCAGTGCCATCGTCCTTGTTGATGACCAGACCGGCAACGCCGACATTGCCGCCCAACTTGCGGAAATATTCGACCGCCGAGCATACGTTGTTGGCCACATACAGCGACTGCAAATCGTTCGATCCGACCAGGATTACCTTCTGCGCCATGTCGCGGGCAATCGGCAGGCCAAAGCCGCCGCAGACCACGTCGCCAAGGAAATCGAGCAGGACAAAATCAAAGTCCCAGTCGTGGAAGCCCAACTTTTCCAGCAATTCGAAGCCGTGGATGATGCCGCGGCCCCCGCAGCCCCGGCCCACTTCCGGCCCGCCCAGTTCCATCGCGAACACGCCGCCGCGCTTGAAGCAGACATCGCCGATCTTGACCTCTTCACCCGCCAGTTTCTTACGGGTGGACGTTTCGATGATCGTCGGGCAGGCCTTGCCGCCGAACAGAAGGCTGGTGGTGTCAGATTTCGGGTCGCAGCCAATCAGCAGCACGCGTTTGCCCTGTTCGGCCATCATGTGGCTGAGGTTGGCCAGCGTGAACGACTTTCCAATGCCGCCCTTGCCATAAATCGCGATGATCTGGGTCTTTTTCGACGGGGGGTCCTGCGGCACCTCCAGCGTCGGTTCTTCGTTCGCCTCGTCGCGCAGGCGCTGGTCGAAGTCTTTGAGCTTAGGGATGTCGAGGGTCATTTCATGCGTCCCAATCTAGGATCATTTTTAGGCAGGCTTGGTCGTGAAAGGCGGTTTCATAGGCCAGCGCAGGGGCATGAGCATCGGCGCGGTGGGTAATCAGGTCGTCTAGTGATAACGCACCGGCCTCGATGAGAGCGCGTGTCGCTGACAGGTCT
>RFUP01000591.1 GCA_009922885.1 Paracoccaceae bacterium | reverse complement strand
CGGGGGTCGGAAATTGGTCACGACACTTCGTAAGTCCGAGGCTGCCGCGTAGGCTGCAGGGACAACCAGCAGAGTCAGGAAAGTGGAAGTGGTCAGCCCGCCGATGATGATGAAGCCCATAGCATTGCGCCACTCTGCTGCATCTGACTGCGCCAGCGCTACCGGCAGCATGCCGAATACGGCAGCAAGCGCGGTCATGAGGACGGGTCGTAAGCGTTTTGGCGCGGCGTTGCGCATTGCAGAAGCCGCATCCTTATCAGCTTCGCAATACCGGTTGGCGAGATCGACAAGCAAGATACCGTTTTTCATCACGATCCCCATCAAAGCGATCATGCCGATTTGCGCGAACAGGCTCATTTCCTGGCCCGCCGCCCACATCAGGAAGTAGGCGCCGGAGAACGACAGTGGTGCCGTAAGCATAATGATGATGGGTTGCCCGAAGCTATTGAACTGGCTGGCGAGCACGATGTAGAGCGCGACGATTGCGAGCGCGAATGCAAAGATAATCGCCTCGCTGGTTTCGGCGAGGAGACGGGCAGTGCCTTCCATTCGCGTCGCCAAGCCGGCAGGTGGCGGATTGGCGGCAAGCAACTCTTCCACATCAGCCACGGCAACGCTCAGCGCCACACCGGGAGCCGTATTGGCGAGCACTGAAATCTGGCGCGATCGATCGATGCGCTCAATTTCCGCAGCGCTCAATGCAACGTCAACATCGGCAATCGCAGCAAGATCGACCAGGGTGCCCTGTCCGGTCCTGAGCGGAAGTGCCTCGACGTCGCCAAGCCCCTTTCGTCCACTTTCCTCGAGGCGCACGCGAATGTCATAGCGACGTCCATCAGCCTCGAATGTGCCTGCATCGCTTCCGCCGACCAGCGTTCGCGATGCGGCGGCCAGGTTGCGCGCCGAAATCCCGAGATCGGCGGCCCGGTCGCGGTCGAAGGCGATCTGCAGTTCCGGCCTGCCACCTTCGTAGGACGAGCGCACGTCGACAAATTCGGATCGTGCGGCCAGCTCGCCCTCCAGCCACCGCGCGTAGTCGTTGATGGCTGCGGTGTCCGGTCCGGTTATTATCAGTTCAATTGCAGTCTGTCCGACCCCGGCACCCGATACCCACGGAACCTCCTCCACGGACACCTCCTGTGCTGCCGGAACATCTCCCATTATCTCGTTCCGTGCGAAGGTCATCACGTCGTCCTGCGTCGCCTCGCGCGACCGCTTGGGCCTCAACCCGATATAGACTTCCAGCTCATTGATCTTGGGATTGGTTCCGCTGCCCGCACTCACGAAAACGAGTTCGACTTCCGGATTCTGGCGCATTGAGGAATCGACCTGCTCTGCCGCCTTCTTCGCTTCGGAAACCCCTGTCCCAAGTGGAAGCTTGATCGTCGCAAGGAATTCGGATCGATCCGTTGTGGACATGAAGGTGCTTGGAACGAGCGCTGCAAAAAATCCGCCGATCACCGCACCAAAAATATGGGCGATGTCTTTGGTGGCTGTGGC
>RFUP01000060.1 GCA_009922885.1 Paracoccaceae bacterium | reverse complement strand
CTTGCAGAGGGCAACGGCTGAGAATAGCGTCGCGCCATGCGCCTTATCCTTCTGACATCACTTACCATGATCGCTTTCGCGGCCAATTCCTTGCTGAACAGGGCAGGGATATTGGCCGGAGCCGATCCCGTTGCGTTCGGGGCGGTGCGGTTGATCTCCGGCGCGTTGGTGCTCAGCGCACTGGCCTTCTGGAATGGCAAAGGGCTCCATTTGACAGACAGAACCCGGATTGGCGGCGTTCTGGCGCTCTTGGGCTACATCTACGGCTTCTCATTGGCCTATCGCGGAATCGATGCCGGGATCGGCGCCCTGATCCTCTTCGGAACCGTGCAGGTGACGATGTTTGCGGGCGCGATCCTTGGGGGAGAGACCCTACCGAGGAACAGGGCCATCGGTGCGCTGATTGCCTCGTTTGGTTTGGTCTGGCTCTTGTGGCCGAGTGAAGGTGCGAAGGTGGCGCTCGGCCCGGGCCTGTTCATGCTGGTGGCCGGCATTAGCTGGGGCGTCTATTCGCTTCTGGGCCGTAAGGCTGGCGATCCCTTGGCCACGACGGCTGCCAATTTCCTGCTCTCCGCAGTGCCGGGGTTGTTCTTGTTAGGCCTCTTTCAATGGCCAAGCGGGGCAGCGCTTTTTCTGGCCATTGCCTCGGGCGCAGTGACGTCTGGGCTGGGGTATGCGCTCTGGTACGCGCTCTTGCCCCAACTTGGGGCAGGGCGGGCGGCCGTGGCGCAAACCACTGTGCCCGTTCTGGCGCTCGTGGGGGGTGTGATGCTCTTGGGAGAAGTGCCGGGCCTTGGCATTCTTCTGCCTGCAGCAGTTGTGCTTGCTGGCGTAGCCATATCGCTTTTGCCTCAACGCAAGATCGGCTCCAACGGATCGTAACCGAACCCGCGCTGCCACGCTATCTGGGGTAGCGAATCCGGCTTGAAGCGTAGCCCTTCCATCTCGGCCCGCGTTACCCAGCGGCGGTGCTGGACTACCTTTTCCGGATCCTGCCATGCCTCCGAAATCTCCCCTGAGTTGATATTGCAGCGGAAGTAGATGTCGACTTGGTGGAATGTGCCCACGGGATCATGGAATTCATTCACAAGGCAGGGCGGCCCAACAGATATGCCAAGGCCGGTTTCCTCGTAGACCTCTCGTATGAGGTTATCCGGCAGGGAGCTGTGGCTTTCCACCCCGCCCCCCGGTGCACACCAGAGGTCCGTTCGGCCCCTGTAGGCATTGACCAGAAGCAATCGGTCATTCTCCATGATGATTGCGCGCACGGCGAGCCTTGGTGATCCAGACATCTCTTTTCCTTGCCCTGACACTCGCCTATCTAAGCGATATGCGAGCTCTTCTTCTTGCCCTGTTATTCCTGCCAAGCATGGCTATGGCCGACTGTGTGATCCTTCTTCATGGGTTGGCGCGCAGCAAGGCATCTTTTGTGCTGATGGACGAAGTGCTGACCGCACAAGGCTATCACGTGGTTCGTCCGGGCTACGACTCGACCGAGGAAACGATCACGTCCTTGGCAACGGAAGTGGTGCCGAAAGCGTTCGCGGCCTGTGGCGAGGAGCGTACGCATGTCGTGACGCATTCCATGGGGGGCATTCTCGCCCGCGTCTGGCTCAGTGGGCATCGTCCGAAAGACTTGGGGCGGGTCGTCATGCTGGCGCCACCGAATGGCGGCTCGGAACTGGTGGATATCCTGGGCGAGTTGGAGCCTTTCGAGTGGTGGAATGGCCCTGCGGGGCAACAATTGGCGACGGGCCAAGACGGATTGCCCGCGCATTTGCCGCGTGTGGATTTCGAACTGGGGGTGATTGCGGGAAATCGCTCGATCAACCCAGTGTTCTCCTCGCTGATCGACGGGCCGGATGATGGCAAGGTTTCAGTGGCGACAACGCGGGTCGAGGGCATGAAAGAGCATATCGTTCTGCCCGTCACCCACACGTTCATGATGAATTCGCCGTTGGTGATCGCGCAGGTCTCACGGTTTCTCAAAGAGGGGCGTTTCCAGCCGGACCTTACCTTTGCGGAAGCCCTGAAGGAACTTCCGTTGTGATTGGCCTCACTCTGACGGGCGGGCGCGTTTTGCGCGGCGGTGCGCTGCGTGAGGAGCCTGTTTCTTTTGCTGGCGGGGTTTTCCAGGGCACTTCGGCAGCGCGGTCTATCGAGCTGCCTGAGGGGGCGCTGGTGCTGCCGGGGATCGTTGACATCCACGGGGATGGTTTCGAGCGACATCTCGCGCCACGGCGGGGAGCGATGAAGGATCTCTCGGTTGGGCTGCAATCCACGGAAGCCGAGCTTTCTGCCAATGGCATTACCACGGCGATGCTGGCGCAATTCTGGAGTTGGGAAGGCGGGATGCGCGGCCCTGAGTTTGCGCAGGGCTTTCTTGCCGCCTTGCGTGATTTCCAGCCCCTAGGAACCGATATGCGGGCGCAATTGCGGATTGAGGCTTGCTTGATCCCCACCGAGGGGCCGTCTCTACTTTCGCTGGTGCAGGATTACGCAATCAAGCAGGTCGTGATCAACGACCACCTGCCGCATCGGGCGCTGGAGCAGGGCAAGCGCCCGCCGAGGCTGACGGGGCAAGCGCTCAAATCAGGGCGAAGCCCGGAGGCGCACCTCGCGCTGATGCAGGAGCTGCGCCAGCAATGGCTAAGTGGGGCGGGCGCGATCGCGGCGTTCGGGCAGGCCTTGGCAAAGGATGGCGTTGTTGTCGGAAGCCATGACGATAGCTCGGCCAAGGATCGCGAGAACGGGCGCGCTTGTGGGGCAGGTGTTTCGGAATTCCCCTGCACACGAGAAGCGGTTCTGGCCGCAGCTGAAGCGGGCGAGGGCGTTATCATGGGCGCGCCGAATGTGGTTCGGGGGGGCTCGCATGATGGTAATGTCTCTGCCGAAGAGATGGTGCTGGAAGGCCGGGTTGACGCCTTGGCCTCGGATTATCATTACCCTGCCCCCCGCCAAGCGGCGTTGCATCTGGCGGAAAAGATAGGGCTTCCAACGGCTTGGAGCCTGATTTCCGAAGGGCCCGCGCGGCTCTTGGGGCTGAAGGATCGGGGCGCGATTGCCGAGGGCCTCCGCGCTGATCTCGTTGTTCTGGACGCCGCGAACCGGATCGGGCTGACAGTGGCGGGCGGCAAGATTACCTATGCCGCCGGGCCGATGGCAGAAGCCCTTCTCGGGTGATCAGGCTTTCGGGCCAACCACGCGATTGACGTGCCCCATCTTGCGGCCGGCTTTCCGTTCGGCCTTGCCGTAGAGGTGCAGCGCTGCATTCGGCTCGTTCGCGATTTCGGGAACCCGCAGCATATCGTCGCCGATCAGGTTCTCCATAACCACGTCGGAATGCCGCTGACCATCTCCCAAGGGCCAGCCCGCAACGGCTCGGATATGCTGCTCGAACTGGTCGACGGTGCATCCGTTCTGGGTCCAGTGGCCGGAGTTGTGTACGCGCGGCGCGATCTCGTTGACGATCAGGCCGGTGGGGGTCACGAAAAGCTCCACACCCATGACGCCAATATAATCGAGAGCGTTCAGAATGCGCCCTGCAAGAAGTACGGCGTCTTGCCTTTGGCGGGCAGTCAGATTTGCAGGCACGGTTGTCGTGCGCAGAATGCCTTCGCTGTGGACATTCTCGCCCGGATCGAAGGCGGAAACGCTGCCATCGACGCCACGTGCCGCAATCACCGAAGCTTCCCGTTCGAAAGCGACGAAACCTTCCAGAATGGCGGGCGCGCCAGCCATGGCCGCAAAGGCGGCAGGCGCTTCGGAGATGTCCGAAATCCGGACCTGCCCCTTGCCGTCATAGCCCATGCGGCGGGTTTTCAGGATCGCGGGCGTGCCGAGTTCCTTGAGTGCGGTCTCCAGATCGGCCAGCGTATCGACGGCGCGGTAGGGGGCAGTGGTAAGCCCGAGGCCAGAAAGGAAATCCTTCTCGGTCAGGCGGTCCTGGCTGGTGCGGAGCGCCTCGCGGTTGGGGCGGATGGGGCGCAGGCTCTCGATCAGATCGAGGGCAGAAGTCGGGACGTTTTCAAATTCATAGGTCACCACGCTGACCGACTCGGCAAAGGCCTTCAGCGCCGCTGCGTCTTCATAGGGTGCCGTTGTGATCTTATGGGCGACATCGCCCGCAGGCGGGTTCGCGCCCGGCTCGAAGATGTGGCATTGCAGCCCAAGGCGAGAGGCCGCCACGGAGAGCATGCGGCCCAATTGCCCGCCGCCGAGAATTCCGATTACATCGCCTGTTTGCAGGGGCTTAGTCATCCACGGGCTCCTCGGGGATAGAGGCGGAAAGCGCGTCGCGCCACGCATCAAGGCGAGTGGCCAGTGCGGGATCATGCGTTGCCAGAATGCCCGCTGCCATCAGCCCGGCATTATAGGCCCCTTGGCCGCCGATCGCCATGGTGGCCACCGGATAGCCGCGCGGCATCTGCAGGATCGAATAGAGGCTGTCGACGCCGGAAAGCGCCTTGGTTTGCACCGGCACGCCGATCACAGGAACGCGCGTTTTCGAGGCCATCATGCCCGGCAAGTGCGCGGCCCCACCAGCGCCCGCGATAATCACCTTGAGGCCACGCTCTGCAGCGGATTTGCCATAGCTCCACAGCCGATCAGGAGTGCGATGCGCGGAAACGATCCGCGTTTCATAAGAGATACCCAGCTCATCCAGAACCTGAGCGGCCTCTTTCATCGTGGGCCAGTCCGACTGGCTTCCCATGATGATCCCGACTTCGACCTGTGTCATGCAGACCCCCTAGCGATGGAGCGCGCACTATAGCGAGGCGCGGGCGAGGCGCAATTGCCGATCACTTCCGTTCAGGCAATGATATCAGGGGTCAGGCGATCTTCGATCAACCGGATCACATCCTTCAGGCGCAGTTTCTTCTTCTTGAGGCGCTGCAGTGTCAATTGATCGGCAGTTCCGCGCTCAGTCATGGCGGTGATAGCTTCATCGAGGTCGCGGTGCTCGCGCCGGAAAACCTCCAACTCCACCTTAAGGACATCGTCTGTCTTCATCGAGATGTCGAAGGGTGCATTCATGGCAGGTGATTCCGTACTCTTTTCCGAAGCCTAGAATAGGAAGTTTCCGAGTTTTCGCAAAGGGCTTGCGGTCCGCAACATGCGAACCCATATTTCCCAGAGGATCGCCGGATCGGGATCCGAAAAAGGACGGTCGCTTAGATTAAGGACGCGCCACATGACGAAATTGACCTTGGGGTCACATCCCTATCTGCTGGGTTTCGAGCAGCTGGAACGCCTTCTGGAGCGGACCGCGAAATCCGGCAATGAAGGCTATCCGCCTTTCAACATCGAACAGACCTCTGATTGGTCCTATCGCATTACCTTGGCCGTGGCGGGTTTTGCGGAAGAGGATCTCGCGATCACGGTCGAGGATCGGCAATTGGTGATCCGTGGTCGCCAAAAAGAAGATGGTGATGGCCGGATCTTCCTTCACCGCGGTATTGCCGCGCGCCAGTTCCAGCGCTCTTTCGTGCTCGCGGATGGCGTGGAAGTTGGCGAGGCGATCATGGAAAACGGCCTCCTGCATGTCGATCTGACGCGGGTGCAGCCCGAAGCCGTGGTTCAGACGATCCGGATCAAGAAGGGGTAACGCTATGAATGTGAAGCAGAAAATTCTGGAAAGCGTAGGGCAGCAGATCGTCTATGTCCGCCCTGTTGCGGTGCGCGACCTGCCGGACGATATCCGGTCTTCCGTGGCAGGTGCCGAGAAGGTTTACGCCGTTCATAATGCGGAAGGAGAGCGGCTTGCTCTCGTTCACGACGAGCGACTGGCCTATGTTTTGGCCCGCCAGAACGACCTCGCACCCGTTCCGGTACATTGAATAATCGCCACGCCTGTATCGGACGGCGGGGCGTTTGATCAGGCCTCCAGCCCCCAGCCATCCGGCAGGAAGCCATGCTCCAAGGCAAGCTTGGTGGCAATCTCTTCGGCAGCCCAGATGCTCTGCGCCGACAAGGGTTGGTCCGAAAGTGTCGCAATCAGATAGGGCATTTCGGCCTCTTCATCATCATCGACCCAATCGCACAGGAAATCCTGCTGCTCAAGCGCACGCGCCAAAGGCACCCAATCGGCCTCGTCGCTGTCCTGAATGAAGAAGAAGTCAAGATCAGCCGTTCCGGGCAGATCGGTTTCCGCCGAAAGTTCCGCAAACGCTTGAAATGTATCGTCTTTTTGTGACTTGAAGTCGTGTTCCACCATCGTCACTCCTGCTCGGCCAGCCAGCGCTCGGCATCGAGCGCAGCCATGCAGCCCATCCCGGCCGAAGTGATCGCCTGACGATACACGTGATCTGTCAGATCGCCTGCGGCGAAGACGCCAGGGATCGAGGTGCGCGCAGTACCGGGCTCCACCTTCACATAGCCGCCATTGTGCAGCTCGAGCTGGTCCTTCACCAGATCCGACGCAGGCGCATGGCCAATCGCGATGAACACACCCTTCGCCGGCACTTCCGTAATCGCGCCTGTCTCGACATTGCGGAGCTTCACCCCCGTCACACCCTTCGGCGTTTCGTCGCCCACGACTTCGGCCAACTCATGATGCCAGAGCATCTCGATCTTCGGATGCTTGAACAAACGCTCCTGCATGATCCGCTCCGCCCGCAATTCGCCGCGGCGGTGCACCAGCGTGACTTTGCTGGCGAAATTCGTCAGGAACAGCGCTTCCTCCACCGCCGTATTCCCGCCACCGACAACCACGATCTCCTGATTGCGGTAGAAGAATCCGTCGCAGGTCGCGCAGGCCGAAACCCCGAACCCCTTGAAGGCCTCTTCGCTCTCCAATCCCAACCACTTGGCCCGTGCGCCGGTTGCAAGAATAACCGCATCGGCCGTGTAAACCGTGCCGCTATCGCCTTTTGCGGTGAAAGGCCGTTTCGAGAGGTCCAACGATACGATGATATCGGAAACGATTTCACACCCCATCGCGCGGGCATGGGCTTCCATCCGCACCATCAGGTCGGGGCCCATCACGCTCTCGTCGCCGGGCCAGTTCTCCACGTCAGTGGTTGTGGTCAACTGGCCGCCGGGCTCAATCCCTTGTACCAGAATCGGCGAAAGCATGGCGCGGCTGGCATAAACACCGGCTGTGTAACCAGCGGGGCCGGAGCCGATGATGAGAACGCGGGTATGGCGGGTGTCGGTCATATGCGGGGGCCTCGCGCAAGAAATCCAGTAAACTTGCCCCGATATAGGCGCTCGCGGAGCGAAGGAAAACCCGTTTCCGAAGCGTATGGATTGCGTATGGCATGTGTATGGCAAGCGTCATGACGTGGCGCCCCTCCTTTCTCTTTTAAAAATATCCCCGGGGGTGAGGCCCAAGGGGCCGAGGGGGCGGCGCCCCCTATTTGTAACGCATCCGGATAGCGCAAGTTATTGAAAGGATGTTTCCCGCGCTTGAAACATTGTTGCGCCTCTGTGGCACTCTGCTATAGACGGGCGCGAGGAGATCTACGCCATGGCTGGAACCAAACTCGATCCCATTGACCGGAAAATTCTCGCCGAATTGCAGGCCGACGGGCGGATGACCAACGTCGAACTGGCGAAGCGCGTGGGGATTTCCGCGCCGCCTTGCTTGCGGCGGGTGCGCACGCTGGAGGAGGCGGGCTACATTCGCGGCTATCATGCGAAGGTAGACACGCGGGAACTCGGCTTCGAAGTGCAGGTTTTCGCGATGGTCGGCCTTCAGAGCCAGGCGGAAGCCGATCTCAGCCGTTTCGAGGCGCGCTGCAAGGCGTGGCCTTTGGTGCGCGAGTGCCACATGCTGAATGGCGAGGTGGATTTCATTCTGAAATGCGTCGCCCCCGATCTCTCGACTTTCCAGACCTTCCTGACCGAAGAACTGCTTCGGGCGGAGAATGTTGCCAGCGTGAAAACCTCGCTGGTCATCAGATGCGCCAAGGACGATCCCGGTGTGCCCTTCGACGTGCTCGAAGCGCGGCTTGCCCGGAGCGCATAAGGCGCTGGCACCGTTCCGGAGGAGGAGCCGGGACGGTGCATTTCCTTTCTGAACCCATCAGGCGGCGGCGGTAAACCTGTCGGCCCAGAGCGAAAGACGCGGGCAAGAGAGTGCTCCGAAGTCGCGTAGCGTTTCCAGATGCGGGAAGAGCGAGAGCAGGAACATCTGCGCGTTCGTTCCCATCGTCTCGAAAATTCCTTCGCCGGGATGGTAGCTTTCGACGCTCATATTGGCGGCGCGGATCAGCGCGTGACGGGGCAGTTGGACGTGGAAGAATTCGATCGGGTGTTGAGGTCGGATTTCGAGGGCCGAGAGGCCGTCTTGGATCAGGCGCGCGGGCGTGAGCGGGTTGGCGGGGGCATGCGGATCGACCAGTCGCGCGCCAGGGCCCAAGAGCAGATTGGCCTGCGGGCGTTCAGGGCCGAAGGCGTCGGGCAGGAGACGGGTGATCTGACCGAGTTCGGGGCGGTCGAGCGGGGCGTTCGGAACCATGCGCATCTGGCCGATCCAGAGGATCGGTTGTGGGCCATGGGCTTCGGTCGTGAGCATTTGCCCCGGTTGCAGGTCTTCGATGGCGCGCGGGCCGGAGGGGGTCTGGAGGTAGGTGCCACGCGCGAAGGCGTTGAAGGCGCTTTCGAATTCCGCGAGTGCCGGAATCGTTACATCGCGCCATTTTGGGCGCCGATCGGGGCCGAGCCACGCGATTTCGACATGGCGCATGGGCGGTGCGCGGCGGGAGGTGCGGGCCGCAGCGGGCTGCGCCTGCATAGAAAGATCGTTCATCAAAACACCTGTGACGGTGCCCGTTCCCGTGTCGGCCCCCACCGACAACACCAGAAGAGCGGTTCTGGGATGCGGGCAAGGTTGCAGCACGTGCGGGCGCTGTCAAACTTTCAGGTGTTTTTGCAAGGCTTTAGGCCAGTCGCGCCGCGCAATCGCTTTGGCGAAACCACGATTGTGTTTCGGCGGGAAACGCCTGCCAGAATTTCGCCTTAAAGGGCGGTGGCGGCGATTCGGGCCGTGGCTCAGGCCGACTGGAGCAGTTTGACCAGATCCGTGGGAACCGAACGGCGCTCGGCACGGGCTTGCCGCGACCACGGCAGAACCGAAGTTTCGGTTTCGGCGGTTGCGATGACGGCTTTCATCCAGCGTTTGGTCTTCATTTGGCTCGTGCCTCCTCGGGCTTGGCGGCTCGGGCCGCTCGTTCTTCGATGAGACCTTTATCGCGGCGCAATCGGGCACCTTTGGGGCAGCACTGGTGTATTTTCCGGAACAATGGGACGGTTGTTCGATGCCTGGAGAAAGAAAAGCCCTTGATAGCAGGGGAATTGTTTCTGGAATTGAGACGAAACTGCGGCGCGGCGAGGCTTACAGGCGGATCACGGAGATCAATCGGCCGTAATCGGCTTCGCCTGCATGCGTCGTGCGGCGGTAGGAGTAGAATCGCTCGGGGTCCGAATAGGTGCAGTGGCGGGTCCATTCGGCATGGCCAACGCCCGCCTCGCGCAGGCGGTGGAGGCCGAAGGCGGGCAGATCGAAGAGGTAGCAGTCTCCGTCGCCATTGGCGAAAAAGCGGCTGTATTCAT
>RFUP01000590.1 GCA_009922885.1 Paracoccaceae bacterium | reverse complement strand
TTCCGCCCGTGCGCGAGGGGCACCGGATGGTGGGGTCGGGGATGTTCTTCGTCAATGCGCCATGGGGCTTGGCGGAAGAAGCGAAGCGGCTGGACGCGGTGTTCCGGTAGAACAGAGAGAGGGGGCGCCGCCCCCTCGCCCCCGGGATATTTGAGCCAATATGAATTGGGGGTTAGGCTTCAGGCTCGTCGGGGAGATATTGAAGCACTTCGGGGTGATTTTTTGCGACCCATTCACGCCATGCGCGGATGAAGTCTGTTTTACTCAATTCTTCTCGTGGCCAGTGCTCAGGCCACGGAGAGGCTTCGTTTGTGCCATCGCCGAATGTCACTTCCACGAAGTCGGATTGCCGACGCAGAGACGTCAAGTCAGTATATTTAAAACTTGCGCCAACAAAGGAATTCAAGCGTGTCGTCGTGAGTTCGTCTAAAACTACGTCGTCGAAAATTGTTCCCCTCGCATCTGTTGCAAAAAAGCGTGCGCCGGACAACTTAGCGAGATCCATTTCTGTGTTTCTTATATCGGTGGCGATTAGGATTGCCCCTTCCAAGTGAGCTCCGAGAAAGTTGGCCCCACGGAAGTTTGATCTGACTAATTTGGCTCCTTGGAGATGAGATTGACGCCATTGGCTCTCTCCAAAATTCAGATCGGGCAAGTCCATTCCTTGCAGGTTCGCTTTCGCTAAGTCGATAGCCGTGGCGGAGAGAGAGGCTCCTTTGATGTCTCGAAACTTGCCTAGGGTTTGGACTGCGTGCTGAATGTCGGACCGTTTGGGTTTCAATGTGCCAGCCCAATTTCGCAGTTCGAAAGGCGTTGCTCCTGCAGGTGGTTCTTCAGGTGGCACGTCTGGTTCTTTGTCACCAACTTTTACTGTGTGTTCGCGGACATAGAGTGACAGGAGGCTGGCGATGCGGTTTGCCTCTGACGGGCGTTCTTCGACGAGGCCGTAGAGGCGGTCGATGGCGGCGGCGCGGGTGATGAGGTCGGGTTCGCGGGTGGTGATGGTTTTCCGGTCGTCGCCTGTGCCGAGCACCGTGGTCACGTCGCGCCATGCGGCGAGGTTTTTCGAAGCTTCGTTCAGTTTGTCGTTGAAGAGGCGTTCGTCGGTCAGGTCATTGGCTTTTTGCGACTGGCGGATGCGGGTCAGGGTGACGGGGAAGGCGACGATGGCGCCCAAGGTGGCGGTCATGGCGGTGAGGGTGACGAGGAGGCCGCGCAGGGCTTCGGCGCGGTCTTCTGTCGGGGCGAGGTGGTGACGAATGTCGAAGAGCGTCCAGATCAGGCTGCCGACAAGGACGACGAGGAGGGTGCCCCAGAGGAGGCTTCCGGCGAGAACGACAAGGCGGGGGAGGGTAGAGAGGCCGAGGGCGGTGCGGATTTGGTCGAGGGGATCGGCGAGCGCGGAGGTGCGGGGCAGGAGGGCTGCGATCAGGGCGGAAGAAGAAAAGGTAGCGGTTGCGCCTATGTAGAGCCATGGCACATAGACATCGAAGACTTCAT
>RFUP01000589.1 GCA_009922885.1 Paracoccaceae bacterium | reverse complement strand
CGGCCATCAACCACATGGGGCACGGCTGGCCCGCCGTAGACGTCTAGGAAGGTAGGCAACAAATCGACCGATTCGACTAGGGCATCGCACCGTGTGCCCCGGGTTGCGTCAGCCCGGGAGTCGGGGTCGACAATATCGATATCCCAGTCGCTACCAAGCATGGTGTCGTCGTGATGAATACGCCGGCGGGAAATACGATTTCCACTGCGGAGCATGCTTTCACTCTCATGATGTCGCTCGCACGGCACATTCCGCAGGGACACCAGTCCGTTGTGGAAGGGCGTTTCAAAGAGGGGCGCAAAGCCTACAAGGGAGTCGAGCTCTACAACAAGACGCTTGCGATTCTCGGCATGGGACGCATCGGTGGAGAGTTCGCTCGTCGTGCCATGGGCTTCGGTATGCGAGTTCTTGCGTATGATCCTTATCTCGCCGCGAGCAAGGCAAAGCCCAAACCCTTCAGCAGCTCATTGCCATCGGTCACGCCCGCAACATGCGGAACCCCGTAGCGTGGGCCCATCATGTGCTGCGGGCGCGTGGCCAACGCCGAAACCACTCTTCAACAGCAGATCCGCCTAGCGCTCGGCTCCCGCTCTGACCTGCGCATCTTTCGCAATCAGGTCGGATCGCTGCCCGATCCACGCACCGGCCGGCTTGTCACCTTCGGCTTGGCCCGTGGCTCAGCTGATCTCATTGGCTGGCGTACCGTCACCATCGGCCCAGAACACATCGGCCTTCGGCTGGCCGTGTTCACATCCATCGAGGTGAAGACACTTACCGGGCGGGTCAGGCCTGAACAGTCGGCGTGGCTCTCTACCGTGAACGATGCCGGTGGCCTCGCCGGCGTCGCGCGATCCGTGTCAGACGCGCACGCCATCATCCAATCCGTCAGCCAATAAACGGGCCGGCGGTGCTCGACACACCCCGGCCCTGGCCCACAGCCCTTACCTGCAAGCATGGCAAGACTACCAAAACCCATTGACTTCAGCGCCGCACGTCAGTTCCTGAAGATCCTCGGCAAAACAAAAGAAGCCACCAGACTTCGCGCGTTCTATCCCTCTGGCCACCAGTTCAAGGCTGGTGACTCAGGCCGCAAAGCACCGCCATCAGCAGCCATCATCGACGAGTGGCAGGCCGAGGGCCGCGGCGTTTATGTCGTCATCAACGACGGCGGTGACACCGACTCAGAGATCACCGCCTGCCGCGCCATCTTCTGCGAATGGGACAACCGCCCAAAAGATTGGCAGGTCACCGCATGGCAGGAGCTGCAGCTCCCAGAGCCATCGCTGCAGGTTGACACCGGCGGCAAGTCGATCCACACCTACTGGGTGCTCGCTGATCCGATTGCACCCGATCAGTGGCGCTCAATGCAGAAGCGCCTCCTCGAGCACGCGGACGCAGATCGCACGCTTAAGAACCCCTCGCGGGTCATGCGCCTGCCCGGCACCTATCACATCGGCCCAGACGGCCACCCAGGCCAGCAGGTGGCCATCATCCATCAAT
>RFUP01000588.1 GCA_009922885.1 Paracoccaceae bacterium | reverse complement strand
GCACCCCTACATCAAGGGGCTGCGCCACGGGCTTGCGCGCCAACGGGTTTAGCGGGCTGCCCATCAAGGGCCACAGGTCCTCGAGATCCAGCGGACCCAAAGTATCAAGTGGTTGGCCTTGCGCATCAATTACGCGGCCCAGCAAATTCGCGCCGACCTTTATCCGATTATCCCCCTCAACCGCTGTGACACGGGCGCCAATCTGGATGCGCGCATTAAGATCGTAGAGAAACAGAAGATTGCGACCATCGCGCAGGCCGATCACCTCGGCAAGGGCGATCTCGTGACCGGGTGTCTCGATCTGGCAGACCGCCCCGACCAGTACCGGGAAGCCATCGCATTCGAGGATCTGACCGTCGAAGCGCGTCACCCGCCCCGAAGAGACGAGCCGGCGACGTTCAGGTAAAACGGCTAGATCGGCCCGTATTTTTTCGAGCAGAGGGTTCATGTGTCGATGGCCCTGGATTTGGGCTTGGCCGCTGAGCGGGTGGCCTTGTGGGAAGTGCGTGCCGGGGTTATCCGGTCCGCGATGCTTAAACCGTCAACGACAAGCTCGATATCGCCGCGCGCCAGCTCGCCGGACGCGATGATACGCATGGTCGACAGGATGTCGTTGCCCTCAATCAACTCGGCGATTGCGGAATGATCATAGGGGTTCAGCCGCAAGACGGGCTGATTGGTCGCTTGATAAATTCGCTCGGCCAATGTGGTGATCCGCTCGACGAAGGCATCGGGCATGCTGTCGATCTCCAGCCCCGCGCGCTCCGACGCGATGCGCAAAACGGTGTCGGCGATTTCTGACTGCAGACCGGCCAGCGCATCAGGTGCGGGATGCATCAGCGCCGTGGCTGCCGCCCTGAGAACTGCGATTGCGTCTGTCAGATGCGAGTGCATTTCGGCCTCTGCGGCAGCGCGGCCCTCGGCAAAAGCTTCGTCGCGGACCTGCTCCAGCAGATCAGGATCGATCGCTTCCGGTTGCCCGCTAGCCCCGGTGGGGGATGTCTGGCTCGCACCGGTGGCCTCCTGGCTGTCGCCATTGCCTGCGGGTTCCATGTCTTCGGGTATTGGTTCATCACTTGGTATGGCGGTAGCGCCAAGCTTGCTCACATCGCTCGCGCCATCCATTGCGTCCGGGATCACTGCATCTTGTTGCTTGCCATGGGCTGCGGCCTCGATCTGTGTCCTGTCATCCGTTGCAGCCTCGGCTTCGTCTTTCATGTCAGCGATTTTCGCCTCAAGTTCGACATTCAGGGGGCTGTAATTGACAAAGCTATTCTGGCCCCGCGTCTCTGACGCCATCGCCATGCGCGCCAGAGGCGAATACATCTGAGAGTGCGCCGCATAAGCGCGCTCCTCGCCTAACGCATCAAATTTGTTCCCGAGGATGCCGTGACCGGCGTAATCGTGGACAGCGCGAAATTTCTCGTTCGACGAGAGGCCGGTAGCCGGGTCAATGCGGCTCAAAAACTCATGCAGATCGCCGCCCCGGAACACATTCAG
>RFUP01000587.1 GCA_009922885.1 Paracoccaceae bacterium | reverse complement strand
CATCAGACTTTGGGGGGTGGTGGCAGGGGGTCGGACCCCGCAAGCGCGGCTTCCGCCCAGCCGGGCAGCGCCGCCACCGCCCTCTTCCCTTTCTGCGAGCACGACCTTCCGGCGCGCTTGGGTGTGCCCCTTGAAAAAATCGCGGCCGAACGCCGCGGGCTGGTGCAGGGCGTGGACTGGTATCGCATCAACCGCTCGTTCCGCTGGAGCGAGGCCGGCGTGGAAAAGCTCGCGGCCGCGCTGGGCAGCCCCGCCATTGCGTCGGACGTTAAAACCGCGCCCGGCGCACCCCTGCCCGAAAAAACCGCGCCCACGGGCGAGCCAGCCCCCGCCAAGCTCAAGGTGGTGAACGTGAACATTCCCAACAAGCGGCTCATTGTGTGCCGCGATGCCGCGGGGCAGAGCGTCACCGTGTTCATCAACCCGGCGTGGCGGGCCAAATTCCGGCACGGCATGGAGATTGAGGCCACGCGCGGCACGGGCGGGCGCTGGCACACGCGCTGCCCAAGGTTTGTGGGAAAATTCTGACTTATGGAAAACACTGTTACCAACCTGCCGTTTCACTGTCCGCTGGATATCCGCTTTCTGCTGCATTGCCATGTCACTCGAGAACCTTATGAGCCGTGGTCAGGGCCGGTGTGTGAATGCGCCGAACGCATGGAACGCATGGGGCTGATCCAGCGCGACCCAACAACGCACGAGTCACTGTTTAGCTACGAGACCACCCCGCTTGGCCGCGCCTTGGTTGAGGCCGTGCTGCTTACGCCGGTGCCCCGCGTGGTGTATGTGAACGAGCAGGGAGTCATTCTGAACGCCAAGCCATGAAATCCAGCTACTACCAGGAACTCCTCAAGCGCGGCAAAACGTGCTACTGCGGCGAAAAGGCCGTGCGCTACTCGTGCGGCGTGTGGTCGTGCGCCGGGTGCCTTCAAAAAGACCGCGCCATCTACAGCACCTCCCGCATCCGCGGCTCGTGTGGTTATGAACAGGTCGTTGAGCCCTACCGCGTCGCGCTATGACACCCCCTTTCCCGTCGGGCCTGGACACCACCATGCCGTTGCCATCCCGTAGTATTGATGGGCCGGCGTCCGGGCAGCGGCCTGTCGCCGCACCGGCGGGAGAAACTTTACTGACCCATGCACGATGACCGCACCCACGTTGACCTCTTCTCCGGCATCGGCGGATTCAGCCTTGCCGCTGAAAGCTGCGGCCTGCGCACCGTTGTCTTTGTCGAGCGAGACGCGGCCCGCCAGCGCGACCTCGGCCACCACTGGCCCGGCGTGCCCATCATCGCCGATGTCAACGACGTGGACGCCATCAAGCGCGCAGTTGTGGCCGACGGCCAGTGCCAACAAGACCACGAAAAACCGCATCGCCCCGACCATGATGAAACAGGACGGCTGCCAAACGGCGTTGGCGGATGCGATTCACCTGCACACTCAGGGCGTGGACCTGTGGCCGACGCCGGTGGCCGAGCCGGCCAACGGCACGCCGGAGATG
>RFUP01000586.1 GCA_009922885.1 Paracoccaceae bacterium | reverse complement strand
GCGGTGATAATAGATAAGAATAGAAAAGATAACGATTCCCGCGCGAAGGCGCCGGAATCGGGGAGTCGTGACGCTGGCGCGGTCGGGGATTTCGGGAGGTCGGAATCGGACTTTCTGAAAGCCTCGCCTCTGACGCCGGAGAACTGCACCCGCACGTTCTGGCGTGCGCTTTCCTCGAATCCCGAGGAATACCAGCAACGCGGCGCCCTGTGGGTGGCGCGATGGAAGAAGGACGCGCAGAGGCTTTATGCCTGTGCATCGGACTTCCTTGCGATGCCCGTGGACAAACAGAAAACGAGCAACTTCGCAGCGATGGCGACGAAGTGCTTCCGAGAACACAACCCTGATGCCATCTGACAACCGCAAACTGCAAAGCGTGCCTGTGGCGATGGAGCCGGACCTTCGGGAATGGCTCGACGCCGAGGCCGCACGAACCGGACAGAACCGCAGCGCATACGTGAGGCGACTCATCGAGCGCGAGCGGGAACACCAGACCAGCGAACGAATCGCCGCATTGGAGCGGCGGATTGCCACCCTCGAACAGAAAGGAAAAACACCATGATTCAACCCGAACTTGATTTCAGCCGGATGAAATACCCGGACCTACCCGGAGCGAAGACCGGCGGCGCATCGCAGGCGGCGGCGGATTCTATGATCCGCAGCGCGGGGAAGCTCCGGCGTCAGGTCGTGGAAACCCTGCAACAGTTTCCGCTCGGGATGACTGCGGATGAATGCGCTGCTTACATCGGCGTGTCCATCCTCGCGATCCGTCCACGGTTCTCCGAACTGGTGCGGGACGGGCAAATCACCGGCACCCCGGAGCGGCGATTAAACGGCAGCGGACGGGCGGCGACCGTTTGGCGGCTTGTTTCTGCCGAGGAAAAGGGTAGTATCAGCACCGACGCATGAAAGACACCACGGCAAAGAAGAAGGCCGGCAAGAAGGGCGGCAAGCGTTCGCAACGGCTGCGGAGTCGTCAGCACGAATCTGAGCAGCGCGTGATGCGACTGGAACAACTGCGGGTCGTGGAACTCGTCATGCAGGGCAGGACGTTCAAGCAAATCGCGATTGAAACCAACATCTGCGAAAAGCGGGTGCGAACACTGTATCACGACTACGAAGCGGAGTATCAGGAGCGCAACGACGCATCCATCACCCAGCTTCGCACCGAGTCGCGCACCAGGCTTACGGCGATCACGCGCAAGCTGTTTCTCGTGGGTATGGATTCCAAGATCGAGATTCACGATGAGAAGACCGACCCGACCGGCGAGACGAAGATCATGAAGCTGGAGGAATTTGAAAAGCTGCGACACTGTGCGAACTCCATCAAGCACATGGAAGAACGCCTTGCGAAGCTCGACGGACTCGACGCACCGGCAAAGGTGGAAGTCGGCGGCGGGCTGACCATGCAGGAGTTTCTTTCGGTGGCGTCGAAGGCGACGAAGGAGGGGAATGGGAAATGAACGACAAAGCTGACCCGCGCGGGCGTTAGCCCGCGTT
>RFUP01000585.1 GCA_009922885.1 Paracoccaceae bacterium | reverse complement strand
GAACATGGAAGACTTGGGCTGCGATTTCTACGCGATCACGGGCCATAAGCTCTACGGGCCGTCGGGCTCGGGCGCGATCTACATCCGCCGTGAGCGCATGGAGGAAATGCGCCCCTTTATCGGTGGCGGCGACATGATCCGCGAGGTTACGCGCGACGCGGTGACGTGGAACGATCCGCCGATGAAGTTCGAAGCGGGCACGCCCGGCATCGTGCAGACCATCGGCATGGGTGTGGCGCTGGATTACCTCATGGGGATCGGCATGGCGAATGTGGCGGCGCACGAAGCCGATCTGGCCGCCTATGCGGGCGAGCGCCTGAAGGGGCTGAACTGGATCACCGTGCAGGGTAATGCGCCGGGCAAAGCCGCGATTTTCAGCTTCACCATGCAGGGTGCAGCCCATGCGCATGACATTTCCACGATCCTCGACAAGAAGGGCGTGGCCGTGCGCGCAGGCACCCATTGCGCGATGCCTTTGATGGAACACATGGGCGTGGGTGCGACCTGCCGCGCCTCTTTCGGCATGTATAACACCCGCGCTGAAGTGGACACGCTGATCGATGCCCTTGAATTGGCGCACGATCTCTTCGCCTGACGATTTCGCGTTGCGGGGGCGGAAACGCCCCTGTATACGCAACCCCGAAGCATCCGTAGCTCAGCTGGATAGAGTGCTGCCCTCCGAAGGCAGAGGTCACAGGTTCGAATCCTGTCGGATGCGCCACTTCCCCTTATTCTGAACCGCTCCGCGTGATCCGCGCTTGGAAGCAGTTGTTTCGTGCCGAACGGACGTCAACGAAGCTGATGTCTTCGCGTTTGAGGAGGGTTTTGGCGTATTGCGAGACCTCTGTTAGGGGGACGATTTTTCCGGTGCCGTAGCGGATGCGTTCCTCGGCCGTATAGCCTTTTACCAAATAATCGGGGCTGGCGAGAATGGGGGGTTCTCCCTTGCCGGACCATGGCGTGCAGGCGTCTGCACAGAGGAAAATCGGGCCGGTTTCCGCATAAGGCTGTAAGGCCGTGAAGGGGCGGTGCGCGAGGATGAGCATGGGGGCACCTTCGGGGATGAAATCAAGGCAATGGCGGCAAGGATTGCCCGTGCCGTCGGAAACCGTGCGTTCGGGGGCATTGCAATAGGCGTCAGGGCCGCCGTTGCGCAGCACCGCGACGATTTCTGAGGGCAGGGGGTGGAAGGTGATCTTCGGCATCGGTGGCTCCTATCTGGTTTCGGGCATTCACCCTTTCCAGACGGATTGGCTCAACCCGTTTCCTGCGGGAAACACTTGGGCGGCGCGTGTGGCCCCGGCCCACTTCTCCCTTGCCGCGTGCGGGCCCATTGCCTAGACCGCGAGACAAGGGGAGTGCGATGGATAGACGTTCCGATATCGATGGCTTGCGCGCGCTGGCGGTTTGGCTGGTGCTCTTGTTCCATGCCGGACTGAACGATCTGCGCGGTGGGTTCATCGGCGTCGATGTATTCTTCGTCATCTCGGGCTACCTCATC
>RFUP01000584.1 GCA_009922885.1 Paracoccaceae bacterium | reverse complement strand
TCGAGCTGTTGCCCGTTGGGGGTTGCACCTAAGGCTGTTAAAGCGTCAGCCAATCTTTGGCGACATTGTCGGTGTTGCTCACGAATGACGCTTTCGGACATATTTGATTCCGCCTCAATCGTCGCCCCCAAATGGAGCGACTGGGTGCGACTCGTTATCGCGACCCCCAAAGTATTAGAGATATTACTCCGAAACGGATATTGTTGTGCGCTTGGCGTTGGCGCATAAAATGGCGCGCCCGGCGAGATTCGAACTCACGACCCCTGCCTTCGGAGGGCAGTACTCTATCCAGCTGAGCTACGGGCGCAACGCTGCCGCGCAGTATAGCGGCGCCACGGGGTAATGGAGCGTGCGCTTAGTGCAGTCCTGGCGTTTCGCGCTGAGCTGGATTGGGCCTCTCTGGGCGCAGCAGTTCCAGCTCAGATAGCTGGGGGATCTCGATGCGAGACCCTGAAGTGGTCGCGGCGTTTGCCTGCCATCGACCTGCCGTCCCGACCGCGATCGGCTCACAGCTGCGACCTGCTAAAAAGTCCAGCGCTTGGCGGATGGAGGCCTCGGTGGGGTCCCCCAAAGGCTTGGATATATCGTCGCCTGCCCGACAGCTCGAATTCACGGTCCCCGCTAAACCTTCAAAATAGGCGTCGGAATTGTTGGCATTTTTAGTGCTAAAGGCGACGACACGAAGCCGATCATCGCAGGCGCTACGATCTATGGCCACTTGGCCTACCGGTTTACCGAACGTATTGGCGCCGATCAGCCCGAGATCGGCCGAAAAATAAGGCAGGAATCCGTTGATGACGAGCTCGCTCGCCGATGCGCTCGCACCGGTGGTAATAAAGGCGAGCTTAATGGGTGAGACGGCCTGAGACGGCGGGTCAAAGTATTTGATACTGTCACGAGAGGATTTTTCGGGGCGATGAACGAGTTGGGCAAAAATATGTCCTGATTGGCGATTGCCACCGAGTAGATCTGCGAGTAATTCAGCAGTACGCACTAAGCCACCGCCGTTATAACGAAAATCAATAATGAATTCGCGGATCTCTTTCGCACGAAAATCTTCGAACACCTCTCGCATGCGATCATCTGCAGAGTCGATAAAGGTCCTAAGATTAAAATATCCCACGCGACGACCGTCGATTTCGAATACACGGCTACCATATTCTGGTGAGACCGGCTCAAGTGAATAGGTGCGTTTCTCGAGGGTGATTTCTCGTACGCCCGTCGGCGTCCCAAGACGTAGGACACGACGGGTTCCGCTAGTGCTCGGGCCCAGCGCGTTCGACACACCACGAGCGCCCTCGGCGGCCATGATATCGCTGACCGATCTAAGGGCTGCCCCCACTTCTCCGACCGCCAATAATTCGTTACCCCTCGCAAGCTCTGCCGTGAAGGCGGGTGAATTCTCAAACACTTCTATGAAGAACACTCGGCGTGCCGCCGAGTCAAACCCGAGTCTTACGCCGAATCCCGCCGATTCGCCTGAGGATAAAAACGCATTTTCTTCCTGTA